>JAQZBU010000109.1 GCA_029237735.1 Ramlibacter sp.
GCGCCTGGTGGTGGAGTTCGCACGCGGTAATCAGCCGCTGTCACCCTACTACGACACTTGGCTCAAGAGTCCGATGCATGGATCCGGGTCGGGAAAGCTACTGCTCGCCTGGCTGAGCGATTCTGAACGAGAGCAACTACTTGGCCCGGGTCCTTACATGGCCCACACGCCGCAAACGATTACGGATCCCGAACTCCTCTCGCAGCACCTCGATCAGGTCCGAAAGCAGGGCTATGCCGTCGCGCGCGACGACGCATATCAAGGGTTGACCGCCATCGGCGTTCCCTTGATGCATCCCACCGACGCTCAGCCTCTTGGCTGCCTGGTGATCACTTCACGGAGTAGTTCGGTGTCGGCGCAGGCTGAAACAGAGATTGCTGACAAATTGAAATCAGCTTCACGACTGCTATTGAACAGTGCGCCCTCCATGCAAGCGCTAAAGCAATGGAGCGTGCGTGGTGTGGCCCGCCGAAGCCCGCCCAACCTCGCCATTGCATGACCCTTAGCTAAGGAAAGACCTTATGACACGCAACGCCGACCAGTGGGCAGCTCTGCCCAGCCTTCCACAGGACCACTACGTCAGTTCCCAGGTTTATACGGATCCCGAAGTGTTCGCCCAGGAACGCGAGAAGATCTTCGCCTGCACCTGGAAGTTTGCCTGCCACGAGAGTGAGCTCCCGTTGCCTGGTGACTTCCGCGCCCTGGAGCATGCAGGTATTCCCATCGTTGTCGTTCGGGGGCCCGACGGTACTGTGCGGGCCTTCTTCAACGCGTGCTCGCATCGAGGAGCCCAGCTGGTGACGGAACCGCGTGGCAACTCCAAACACCTCACCTGCTTCTTCCATCTCTGGTCCTACGACACCAAGGGCCGTTGCATCGAAATCACCCGAGAGGAAGGCTACAAGCAGTGCAAGCTGACCAAGGACGATTGCGGCCTCAGGGCCGTGCGCATCGCGGAAAAGCTCGGGATGATCTTCATCAATCTTGACGACGAGGCGCAGGATTTCGACAGCTACGCCGGCAACGCCCTGGACGACCTGATCGATCCCATGGAAAAGCCCATGGAGGTGTTTCATTTCCACCGCGTGCTGATGAAAGCCAACTGGAAGCAATGGCATGAAACCAACATGGAGCTCTATCACGAATGGGGTCATGTGGTGAACCGGACCACGAGCGTCGCTGCGGGCGGCTACCACGAACGGAAGTGGAAGATCCATCCGAATGGGCACGGCTCGCTGGACCCGCTCAAGGTCGAGTACGACAAGTACAAGGGGTGGGACGGGCGTGAAGATTTGACACTGCCCGGGCTCGCGCCAGGCGAGTTCCGGGTTATCGACCTGTTCCCCAATACGACCGTGATCGTGCGGGCGACCACCATCCGTATCGACACCAGCATTCCGATCGCGCCCGGCGTCACCCTGCTTGAGCAACGTGGGCTGGGCATCAAAGGTGAGTCACCTGAGGACCGCGCCCGTCGGCAGGAACACCACAACCAGTTCTGGGGCCCATTCGGCCGCAACCTTGCGGAAGACGTGATCTTCGTCGAGGCTGTCGAACGAACCAACCGCCACGGTGCGTCGCGTTACGGGCTGATCGCGCGCCACGAGAACATGATGTCGCAGGACGACGAGATCATGCGCGCCTACTACCGAACTTGGGGCAGATACATGGACCGAAGCGCCGCCGATCCGCTAAAAACGGCAACGCGCCGTGATGCCCTCGTCGAGGTGGCATGAATGGAAACGATCACCATGACCAACGAAGCCGTCGGCCGACTGATCTACGCCTCTGTATTGAAGCTCGATGCCGAGGATTTCAAGGGGTTCCTGCGCCATTGCGGTGAAGGTTTCCGCTACGCCATCAAGACGTATAGCCCGGAGCTCGGCAAGGAGATGACCTGGCTGGACCATGGACGCAAGGGCATGCAGGACCTGTTCGCGATGCTGCCCCAGCACGTGCGCATGAAGGGCCGGTTCAAGCGGCACGTGAGCATCTATTCGATCGATCCGCAGGAAGACGGCAGCGTCAAAGCGCACTCCAGCGTCTTGCTCATCCACACGGACCTCGAGGGAAATTCAAAGCTTTTCGCTGCCGGGCAATACGAAGACGTGATTGACCTGAGCGGCGATACCCCACGCCTCGCCGAGCGAGTCGTTCGGCTGGATACACGAAATCTCGGACAGGGAATGCATATACCGGTCTAAACAGCCGGAGCCTCACTGAAATCGCACCCGCCTACGCGGAATTCAAAACCCCACAGGAGACATCCATGAGTCAAATCGAAAAACTCCAGAGCCGTGCAACCGTCGACATAGCCAGGCGCCACGGCCTGAAGGCGGCGCTGTTCGCCTCGGCCAGCGGCATCGTCGGTGGCATAGTCCCGGGTTTGTCCGACTTCCTGATTCGCGATGCCAAGGCGCAGGCCAAAGCCAAATACCGACTGCGCTTCGGCGCGAGCGTGTTGACGCCAAGCAACGAGCTTCATTTGCGCTCCGGCCTTTACGACTTCGTGAAGCGTGTCGAAGAGAAGAGCGGCGGAGAGGTTGCGATCCAGATCATCGACAAGTCGCAGGCCTGCTCCGAGACCACGTGCGGCGAACGCGTCATCAACAACGTCCTCGAGATCGGTTCCTCCTCGCCGCAGAATCTTGGCTCGGTGATGCCCTATTCGATTGCGCTCGACTGGCCCTTCCTCTGGAATGACCGTACGGAGTACGTGAATTTCCTCTACAGCAAGGACTCGAATCGGCTGTACCGGGATGTGATGCGTAAAGCATATGGCATCGTGCCTTTGTACGGCAGCGGCGAGATGCGAAACGTCATGATGGGGCTGAAGTATTCAGGCCGTCCGGCCATTGTTTCGCCGGCCGGCCTGCAAGGCGCCAAGATTCGCATCACCAACAGCGAGATGATTTCGAACTTTGCCCAGAGCATGAAGATGAACCCGATCCCGCTCGCCTGGACGGAACTGCTGGAAGGCCTCAAATCCGGCGTCGTCGATGCCGCCGAAACCTGGCCCGCCGCCGCGACGGGCTTCGGCATGCACTCGGTCCTGTCACAGGACGTGGCGGTGGAATTTTCACCGGGCTTCGAGATGGTATTCATTTCCGCGAGCGTGTTCGACCGGTTTCCCGACAAGATCAAGCTGGCATTCTTGGAGGCCGCTTATGAGACTCAGAAATCGGCCTACGAGGGTGTCGCTGCGGCCCAGAACGCTGTGGTAGGTAACGGCAAGAACCCTGCGCCCGATTCCGCGTATGTCAAGAGCAGCATCAAGCACTCGCGGCTGACGCAGGCGCAACGCGCGGAGTTCAGCGCCATTGCAAGCGTCGAGGCCAATGCGCAGCTTTACTCTGCTACGCGTAAAAAGCTGGACGACATCGCGGGCCTGGACGTCTATGGGGCAATGAAGCAGGCACAGGGCAAGCTGGCCGGCAAGCCTCTGCAGCCGGTGAAGTGGTGGGCGTAATGGATTTGGCGAACACCAGCGCTCAGGTCATGGACGCTGCCGTCGACACTGTCGCCCGGGGCAAGCCAAGCCGCCTCGCGCTCTGGATGGCGCGCCTCGACAGAATGCTGACGCGTCTGGAGAACGGCGTCATCCTGACGAGCTACTCCACGCTGATCCTGCTCATCGGAGTGGAAACCATACGCCGCGCGATCATCGGTACTCAGGCCGTCTGGGGTCCCGAGGTCGCACTGTACGCATTCGTGTGGCTCTCCTGGTTCTCGATGGCCAAGCACAGCCGCTTCGGTACACATCTGGCCTTTTCTGAAGTCCGGCGCAAACTACCTGAAGGTGGGCAGCGTCTCCTGGAATTGCTGGACTGCGCGTTTTGGCTCGTAGTCGGCACTGTCATCATCGTCACGTCTTATGGTGTTGTGCAAAAGCAGATCACCATGGGGCAGACCGTGTTCGGAACCCCGATTCCGCTGGCCGCCGCCAGCCTCGCAGTGCCCGTGGGGTGGGGCTTCTCCATGCTACGGATCATCCAGCGCGGATGGCTGGTCGTGTTCGAGTGGAACAAATTGAAGTCCGAACGCGTCGGTTTCGTCAACATGTAGTGGCACGGATAGAGGTAATCCAATGGCTCTGACTCTAATCTCGCTGTCGGCGGCGCTGCTGTTCGTACTCGGCACGCCCATCGTCCTCCTGATGGCCCTGTGGGTGGCCGCCACCTCTTATTGGGTCATCGACTTTCCACTCGCGAACATGGGGGTGTCATCGCTCGACTCCTTGAAAAGTTTCGCCTTTCTGGCAGTCCCGCTGTTCATTGCCACGGGCGACTTTCTCACCGCGGGTGGGCTTTCGCAAAAGCTGATCGGCCTGTCCAAGAGCCTGGTCGCTCTCCTACCCGGCCGAACCGCGGCCACGACCATCCTCGCGAGCGGCCTTTTCTCGGCCGTGAGTGGCTCCAACGCGGCAACGGCGGCGACCATGGGTCAGTTGATGGGACCCGAAATGACCCGGACAGGTATCAAGCCCGATCTGGCGGGTGCCATTGTCGCCGCGGGCGGAACGCTTGGAGTGGTCATCCCGCCCAGCACGATCTTCATCATCTACGGCATCACCATGGGCGTGTCGCCGGTGGATCTGAATCTGGGGGGAATGCTCCCGGGCATCGTCATGATGCTGATTCTGATCGGGTTCTGCGCGTACCTCACGCGCAAGAACGAACCTGCTGACCGGTTTATCCCGATGACGCTGCTGAAAAACGTTGTCCGTGAAACCGGGGCCGCCTCGCTCGGCCTGATCGCCGTCGCAATTCTGTTTTTCGGCCTGTACCTGGGCTGGTTCAGTTCGACCGAGGCGGCTGGCGTCGCCACCATCTACTGCCTCGTCGTCGGACTCTGGGTAACTCGGCAGATCAAGTGGCACAACATTCCAGGCATCCTGCAGGCGAGCGCCGCCATCACCGGGATCATTGCACCAATGGTGGCTTTCTCGCTCCAGTTTCAACAGATCATCTCTGTGATGGAAGTCCAGAGCGCCGTCGCCGCGTTTCTGGGCGGCGTCGCCCGCGACCACGGTACCGCGGTCACCGTGATTGCAATGATGGCGATTATCTTAATTGCCGGCGCGATCACCGAATCGGTTGCTGTCGTGCTCATACTTGCCCCTATCCTGGGCCCCGTCGCCACCGGGCTCAACATCGATCCCGTTCACTGGGGCGTTGCTTTTGTCGTCGGCACCTCTATCGGATTCGTGACGCCGCCCTACGGGCTCAATCTCTTCGTCACCTCGGCCGTGATGGGCGTCCCATATGGGGATCTGGTTCGCCGCATCATGGTCTTCATCGTGCCATTGCTTCTGATTTGGGCCTTGATCGTCGCCTTCCCATGGCTGACCCTGGCCTTTTTGCCCGCCCGCTGAACCCCGTCGAGACCTATATCCCTACTTGGAACCAAATTATGAGCAATCCATCCTCGCGCATTCCTGTCGCCATCCTGGGCTCGGGCAACATAGGCACCGACCTGATGTACAAGATTCGCCGCAACCCAATTTTCGACCTGCGCCTGGTCTCGGGCATTGACGCCGCGTCGGAGGGGCTGGCCCGTGCTCGCGAGCTGGGCTGCAACACTTCGACGGACGGGGTCGAGGCGATTCTCGAACGCGGCGACATCCGCATTGTCTTCGAAGCGACATCGGCAGGCGCGCACAAAAAAAACGCCCCCCGCTTCGAGGAGGCGGGGATCTTCGCGATTGATCTCACACCGGCGAAAATGGGCCCTAGCGTCGTTCCTTGCGTGAACATGAATGATGGTCTGGACGCGCGGAACGTGAACCTTATCTCCTGCGCGGCGCAAGCCACCATTCCCATGGTGCATGGCGTGAACCGCGTCGCCAAGGTTAGGTACGCAGAGATCGTTGCGACGGTTGCCAGCAAGAGCATCGGGCCCGGCACGCGGGTGAACATCGAGGAATTCACGCTCACGACGCAGAAGGCACTGGCCGAGGTCGGTGGCGCCGGGCGTGGCAAGGCGCTGGTTGTCATTAACCCTGCCGATCCGCCGCTGATGATGCGCAACACGATCTACACGATCGTGGACGACGATGTAGACGAGCAAGCCGTAAAGGACTCCGTGCTGGACATGGTGAAGCAGGTCCAGCGCTACGTCCCAGGCTATCGCCTGACCGTTGAGCCATTTTTACGCGGCGATCACTTCATGATCGGCGTCGAAGTCGAAGGCGCGGGCGACTTCCTGCCGCCTTATGCGGGCAATCTGGACATCATTAACGCGGCAGCCGTGGCTGTTGCCGAGCGATATGCCGCGACACTGAACTAGGAGATATTCATGGCTAAGATTACCTTTGTCGACGTCACGTTGCGTGACGGCAATCACACCTTCCGTCATCAGTTCACGCCCGAGATCGTGGAGGCGACAGCCGCCGCCCTCGACACGGCCGGCATCGACATCATCGAGGTGGGTCATGGCGACGGACTGGGCGGAAGCTGCGTACATGTGGGGCGCGCCCCTGCCACCGACCGGCAGCTGCTGGAAGCCGCATGCAAGGCCGTCAAGAACGCGAAAGTCGGCATCCTACTGGTGCCTGGTTTCGGACTTTTCGGCGACCTGGAGATGGCAGCCGAAGTCGGCGTAAAAGTGGCGCGCATAGCCTCCCATTGCACCGAGGCCGACGTGACCGAGCAGCATCTGAGGCGCGCCAAGGATCTCGGTATGTTCACCGTCGGCTACCTGATATCTGCCGGCATGGCCGGCCCCGACCAGCTGGCGGAAGAGGCGCGGAAACTCGAGTCGTACGGAGCAGATTATGTGAACCTTGCCGAGTCGCAAGGGCACCTGGTGCCGAGCGAGGTGGCAGCCCGGATTCGAGCGGTGCGCCAGGCGGTGAAGATTCCCATTGGCTTTCATCCCCACAACAACCTCGGCCTCGCCATTGGCAATATTCTTGCCGCAGTGGAAGAAGGTGCAACCTTCATCGACGGCAGTCTTAAAGGGTTCGGCGGAGGCGCGGGCAATGCTCAAACCGAAGTGGCGATCACTGCGCTCAAGCGCGCGGGTCACGAGGTGCGTGCCGAACTGTTCGGCATCATGGATGCGGCCGACGTCTTCGCGCGCCAGGTGTCGCCTCAAGCGATGCCGATCATCGACAACGACTCCCTGCTCATGGGCTACGCGAATGTCTACGGTGGATACATCCATCCCATCAGGCACGCCGCCGAACAGTACGGGTGTGACCCGCGCGAGCTGGTGCTGCGCCTGGGCATGCGGAAGGTGGTCGCCGCCCAGGAAGACGTGGTGATCGAAGAGGCACAGAAGCTCGCACGCGGCGTCAGCCAAGCGGCCTGAGCTGCGCGGCGGGAGAGCCGGTATGGACTCAACAATCGAAGTGCAAAGCGCAGGCGAAAGCCACAGCTTCTCGTGCGCGCCGGGCGAGCGCCTTCTTGACGCCTGCTTGCGCGTGGGCCTGAACGTGTCTTACGGGTGTGCCACGGGCACCTGTGGCGATTGCCGTGCCACGGTAATCCGCGGTGAAGTCGAATCCCTGTGGGCGGATGCGCCTGGGGCACGCGCATTGCGCCAGCCGGGCGAAGTATTGCTATGCCAAACGAGCGCGCGCGGTTCTTGCCTCATCGAGGCAAAGGCCAATGCCTCGGTGTACCCACGCGGGGTGCCACAAGGCTTTGAGGGCTTGATCGAGCGCATAGTCCCGAACGACGACGGTCTGACCTGGGTGGAACTCGCGCTGGATCGGCCGATACGTTTTCTCGCTGGGCAGTTCGTGCTGGTGTCGATGCCCGGCGTCCAGGGATACCGCGCTTATTCCCCGGCGCACGACGGCCAGAACGTGTCGCGTCTCTCGCTCGTCGTGCGAAACAAGACCGCGGGCGCGCTTTCGCCGCTGCTTTGCTCGCTCGATTCGGTGAGCCGCCGCGTGAACGTTTTCGGTCCCTTGGGCTCGGCACATGTGCGGCCTGACGAGGATCGTGATATCGCTGTGGTGGCCGGAGGGTCCGGCGCGGCCGTGGCCTTGTCGGTGCTCGACTGGGCGGTTGCTTCGGGCCACCTGGAGCGAAATCGTCTCAATCTTGTTTGCGGGCTGCGCACCTCGCGCTGTCCCGAGATCGTTAACCGACTGGCCGCGGCGGCCGCGCGCCATGGCGACAGGCTCAGGATCGTCGTGGCGGTGTCTGACGAGGACAGCCGCAGCGTTGTGCTTCAAGGCGCTGGCGCCCTTCTGGAATTCGAGTCGGGAATGGCGCACGAGATCGCGCAACGGTGCCTGGAAGGGCAGTGGAAGGACTGCGCTGCATTCGTTGCCGGGCCGCCGCCTATGGTCCAGAGCACGCTGCGCATGTTGATTACCAAGGCGCGGCTGAACCCCGCAGGGATACGTTATGACAGCTTTACCTGAGAAAGCAGGCATGCAACAAGCAGAGCAATGGGAAGCGGCGTGCGACGCAGCCGATTTCAATGGCGAAGAGATGCTGGAATGTCGCGTCGGCGAACGCGAGATCCTGCTGGTGCGCGCCGGCGACCGCATCGTCGCGTGCCCGACGATGTGCCCACACATGGAAGAACGGCTTGCCTATGGCTTTACCGACGGCATGGTGCTGACCTGTTCCAAGCATCTCTGGCAGTGGGACCTGACTACGGGGGACCCTATGGGCCCTGCCGAGAAACGCCTGGCGGTGGCGCCGGTACGCATAGAGAACGGCAGGATCTTCGTCAACACCGCCCCGCTTGCGTGCGGCGACGATCTACCCTGCGCTACCGATGGCTGAGTCAGCTGCCCGCCTTGTTGCCGGTCCGTGCCTTCAGGGGGCAGAGCACTCTTTTGAAAATGCCTATAGCTGGAGGGTTGCCGCCGTCACGCTGATGATCGCATCTCTCAGTTTTGGCGCCGTCACTTCTGTCCCGATCCTGCTGAAACCCCTTACTCAACACTGGCAGACAGGCGCGAGCACCATCTCCCTCGTGCATACCTCGGCTATGTTTGGTGCTGCCGTGGGCAGTCTAGTGCTGGGGCGGCTGCTCGACAAGTTCGGTTTCTTCGGCATCGCGATGCTGGCAGCGGTAGCCACCGGCCTGGGTCTCCTGCTCGCGGCCTCGGCCCAGAACCTGCTGACGCTGCACCTGGCTTACGGCGTGTTGATTGGCGGTGTCGGCCAGGGTGCATTCTTCAGTCCGCTCACGGCCGCCATCAGCCAATGGTTCGATCGGAATAGGGCGCTGGCGATTGCGATTGCGGCGAGTGGACAGAGTGTGGGTGGGCTGGCACTGCCGCCGCTGATGCGATGGGGCGCTGACGCGATCGGATGGCGGGCGACGCTCGGAATTTACGGACTCGTGGCAGGTGTCGCGCTCATCGCCTGCGCCTTCGTGTTCCGGCGTAAGCCTCCGGCGCTTGTCCTTGCTCCGCTGCGTCCCGAGACCGGCAATGTGGGACGCCCTGCACGAGCCGCGTTCGTCGTCCTGGGACTTTGCATCGCCCTTTCCAACCATGCTAGCTTCATCGTGATCGGGCACTTGACCGCTTTCGGCGAAGAGCGGGGTTTTGCCCCGGCTGCGGCCGCAGCGTTGGTTTCGGCGATGCTCGGCGTGACACTGGTTTCGCGCTTGTCAGCAGGACAGTTGTCGCGAAGATGGGGACGCTACCGTGTGCTCCTTGCGATGTCGATGCTGCTCGTGTTCGGCATTGGCTGGCTGGCAATGGTGCAAAGTCCCATCGCGATTACCGTGGGCGCCATACTGATCGGGCTGGCCTTCGGAGGCTACCTTCCTGGCTACGCCATCCTCGTGCGTGAGATGTTCCCCGCCGCGGAGGCCGGGCGCCGGATTGCCGAGATCTACTTCTTCGGATTCATCGCGGCGGGCATCGGCACCTGGACCGGTGGCTGGCTGCGTGACCTGACTGGCGGATACACAACGGCATTTCAGGCCGCAGCTTGCTCGGCCGGTGTTGGCGTGATCCTGCTTTGGCGCCTGGGCGCGCGGATGCGCGGGCTATGAGCAAACCGGCCCGCCCTACATTGATTTGAACCTTAGCAAGGAAGGCAAACCATGAGCAATCACTCCATCACCCCTGTCGCGGTCAATATGGAGGAGCCGTTGAACGCGTTCCCGCAATGCCATGCGAACATCCTTTCTCAGCTGCAGGTGCTGGGCGAATTGCCCGCGCTCGCGGCTGCGGGTGCACGGGCCCGAACCATCGCGGCCGAATCGCTGGCGCTTTTCGAGCATGCGGTGATCAACCACCACGCCGAGGAAGAGAGCGAGCTGTTTCCTGCGGTACTGCGCAGCGCGCGGCCGGGGGAGGAGCATGATCTCGTCCAGGTGCTGGTCAGCCGGCTGACCAGCGAACATAGGGTCATTGAAGCTTTGTGGAAGCGCGTGGAGCCAGCTATTAGCGCGACTGCGAAGGGCAAGGACGCTGGCGTGGACAGCGCCGTGGTGGCGGAACTGGTCCATACCTACAACGCGCACGCCCGCCTCGAGGAAACGCAGTTCCTACCGCTGGCCGAAACCATCCTGGGGCGCAACGACAACCACATGGCTGCGCTGGGCATGTCGCTTCACGCGCGTCATGTGACGATCCCGCCGGGCCGTATCTAGGCCTTGTGTCGTCTCGATAACTTGGCCGCACACGCAGGCGAGTTTTCGAGGGTGCTGGCACTCTAGCGACGTGCAGACTGCATGCAATGCTGCAGGAAGTCCTGCGATACGCTGCCCAGCTTTTTGGATCGATGCATGACGATCGAAAGCGTCCGGCGCATCCGGGGCAGCGGTGGTTTCACTTCGACAAGCCATCCCTGCCTGATCGCGTCGACGACGGTGTGACGCGATAGGCATCCCAGTCCCAGCCCCAGCGCGACGACGCGCTTGACTGCCTCATTGGTTCCGAGTTCGAGGTCCACGTTTACGTGCTGCAGAGAGTGGATCAACCAGCGATCGGAGGCTTCGCGCGTGCCGGAACCGAGCTCTCTCAAGATCCATACCGCGTCCGCCAGTTGCCGCAAGGTGGGTTTGCGCTTGGCGAAAGGGTGGCCGGGCGAGGCGATGACGGCCAGCTCGTCGGTTTGCCATCGGCGCACCGTGAGGTCCGGGTGCGAATGCTGGCCCTCGATGAAACCGACATCGACCGCGAAGGACGCGACGGACTCGAAGACCTGCTGTGTGTTCCCGATGCTCAGCTTGATCTGGCTGTTGGGGTGGTTGGACTTCCAGCTGGCTATCAGGTCCGGCAACAGGTATTCGCCGATGGTGTAGCTCGAAGCCAGCCGCAGCGGCGCAAGGTGGGATGCCGTGAACAACGCTTCCGTTTCGGCCGCCTGTTCCACGATGCCCGCCGCGCGGGCGAGCAGGGCGCGCCCGTTCTCGTTGAGCACCAGGCGCTTGCCGACGCGATCGAAAAGCTGGACCCCGAGGGCAGACTCCAGTTCGGCCAGCGAGTTGCTGGCCGCCGATTGGGAGCGGGCCACCTGCTCCGCCGCGGCACGGGTCGTCCCGCCCCGCGCGATGGCCGAAAAGACCTCCAGCTGGCGAATCGTGAGCCGGACACGCTGATCGGTTTTATCGTTCATGGCAAGCAAAATTATCCACTATATCGATTGATGCATTTTCTCTACGATTCGTCGAATGTTTGAATTTCTTTCCCGAAAGCCGATCCACGATCCGACCGCGAGCCTGACTGCCGGCACCGAAGTCAAGACGACCACGTGCTACATGTGCGCGTGCCGCTGCGGCATCAGGGTGCACATGCGTGAAGGGGAAGTCCGCTACATCGATGGCAACCCCGACCATCCCATCAACAAGGGGGTGATCTGCGCCAAGGGCAGCGCCGGCATCATGAAGCAGAAATCCCCCGCGCGCCTCACGCAGCCGCTGTTGCGCAAGCCCGGGAGCGCCCGTGGGGCAGGGGAGTTCGAGCCGATCTCGTGGGAGCGCACGTTCGAGATCCTGACGGAGCGCCTCGGGCGCATTCGCGCGACCGACCCGAAGAAGTTCGCGCTTTTCACCGGCCGCGACCAGATGCAGGCTCTCACCGGCTTGTTCGCCCGCCAGTTCGGCACGCCAAACTACGCGGCCCATGGTGGCTTCTGCTCGGTCAACATGGCGGCCGGGATGATCTACACCATCGGCGGCAGCTTCTGGGAGTTCGGCGGGCCCGACCTGGACCGCGCCAAGCTGTTCGTCATGATCGGCACCGCCGAGGATCACCACAGCAACCCGATGAAGATCGCGCTGGGGAAGTTCAAGCGGGAAGGCGGGCGCTTCATCTCGATCAATCCCATCCGCACCGGGTATTCAGCAGTCGCCGACGAATGGATTCCCATCCGCCCTGGAACGGACGGCGCGCTTTTCATGGCGCTGTTGCATGAACTGATCGGCACCGGCCTGATCGACCGGCCATTCCTGCAGCGTTTCACGAATGCGCCGCAGCTCGTGGTGCTGGACGAGGGCGAGCGTGAAGGCCTGTTCGCTTTCGATCCCGCTGCCGGCCCGCCCGGGGACGGCCGCAACCCGCATAACAAGCTGGCCTGG
>JAQZBU010000110.1 GCA_029237735.1 Ramlibacter sp.
TTGACGAGCCTTACCCCCGGCACTGGCTCCACAGTTAGGGCTGCTTGGTTCCCCACCTGACCCGGTTGGCCGCTTCACCATGCGGGGAGGCCCGTCAGCCGATATTGTAGGGGGAGATCGATGCCCCTTCGGCGCGCCAAGGGACGCATTGGCCCAGCCCGTAGAATCGCCCGCATGTCGTACGTCGTGCTCGCCCGCAAATACCGGCCCAAGACCTTCACGGAGATGGTGGGGCAGGGGCATGTGGTGCAGGCATTGTCGAACGCGCTGACTCAGCAGCGGCTGCATCACGCCTACCTGTTCACCGGCACTCGCGGCGTGGGCAAGACGACGGTGTCGCGCCTGCTGGCCAAATCGCTGAACTGCCAGGGGCCGGACGGGCAGGGCGGCATCACGGCAACGCCCTGCGGCGTGTGCCAGGCCTGCGTGGACATCGACAGCGGCCGCTTCGTCGATTACACCGAGCTGGATGCCGCCTCCAACCGCGGCGTGGACGAAGTCCAGTCGCTGCTGGAGCAGGCGGTGTACAAGCCGGTGCAGGGTCGCTTCAAGGTCTTCATGATCGACGAAGTGCACATGCTCACGGGCCATGCGTTCAACGCGATGCTCAAGACGCTGGAAGAGCCGCCCGAATACCTCAAGTTCGTGCTGGCCACTACTGATCCGCAGAAGGTGCCCGTCACGGTGCTGTCCCGCTGCCTGCAATTCAATCTGCGCCCCATGGCCCCGGAAACGGTGCAGGAGCACCTGGCCCATGTGCTGGAGGCCGAAGGCGTGCAGGCCGAACCCCAGGCGCTGCGCCTGCTGTCGCGCGCCGCGCGTGGCTCCATGCGCGACGGCCTGTCGCTGGCCGACCAGGCCATCGCCTACGGTGGCGGCAAGCTCGAGGAGGTGGCCGTTCGGCAGATGCTGGGCAGCGTGGACACGAGCCACGTGTTCCGCCTGATCGACGCACTGGCGCAGGCGGATGGCAAGGCCGTGGTGGAAATTTCCGAGGAGCTTCGCCTGCATGGCTTCAGCGCCGCGTCGACGCTGGAGGAGATGAGCGCGGTGCTGCAGCGCATGGCCGTGATCCAGGCCGTGCCTTCCAGCGCGGAGGCGGACGACAGCGAGGCCGCCGAGATCGCACGCCTGGCCGGCCTGATGCCGGCGGACGAGACGCAGCTGCTCTACAGCATGTGCCTGCATGGCCGCGCCGAGCTGGGCCTGGCGCCCGACGAATACGCGGCGCTGACGATGGTGCTGTTGAGGTTGCTGGCCTTCAAGGCCCCCTCGAAGGAAAAAAAAACTCTGAATGAAGCCCGCGCGCCCGAGCGCGCCACGCTTCAGGTGGCTCCGCCCGCGCGCACCGCGGTGCCTGCCGTTGGCGCGCCGCCCGGGCGGGTGCTACCCGTCTTGGAACCTGCCCCGGCACAACCGCCGCATCGGCCACCAGCCGCCGTCAACCCGCGGCCCGCGGGCGAGGTGGTAGGCGTGCCGGTGCGCGTGCAGGCCGAATCCGCGCGCGACAACGCGCAGGCCGCGGGGCACCTGGTGCCGACCGAAGAAGGCGACTTCTGGCACGCAACGGTGATGGCGCTGGTCGAGCGCGAGGCGATCACGGCGCTGGTGCGCGAGCTCGCGTTGCAGTCGCAGCTGGTGGGCCGCGACGAAGGGCACTGGATGCTGCGCGTGGAACGCGAGTCGCTGAACCAGCCCGCAAGCCGGGAACGCCTGCAGAACGCGTTGCAGGCGGCGGGCTACGCGGTGAAGCTCGGTGTCGAAGTGGGCGCCGTCGGCGATAGCCCGGCACGCCGCAATGCCGCCGCGGCCGCCGAGAGGCAACGTGCCGCCGAGGATGTCATCCTCGCGGACCCTTTCGTTCAGGACATGATGCGCGACTTTGGCGCGAAAATCGTGCCGGGAAGCATCAAGCCAACGATCAAGTGAACGAATCGAACTGACTAGAAAGGACTCATCATGTTCAACAAGGGACAACTCGCCGGCCTCATGAAGCAGGCACAGGCCATGCAGGACAACCTCAAGAAGGCGCAGGACGAACTTGCGACCATCGAGGTCACCGGCGAATCGGGAGCGGGCCTGGTGAAGGTCACCATGACATGCAAGCACGACGTCAAGCGCGTCGCCATCGATCCGAGCCTGCTGGCGGACGACAAGGACATGCTGGAGGACCTCGTCGCCGCGGCGTTCAATGCCGCCGTGCGCAAGGCCGAGGAAACTTCCCAGGAGAAGCTGGGCAAGATTTCCGCGGGGATGCCTTCGTTGCCCGGCGGGATGAAGTTCCCGTTCTAAGACCTCTGTCATTGCGGACTTGATCCGCAATCCATCGTTGCCAGTGCGCCACCATGGATGCCGGGTCAAGCCCGGCATGACAATCTAAGCAATATGGCCGACACCAACACGCTCAACGCCCTCATCGAGGCGCTGCGCCGCCTGCCGGGCGTGGGCGTGAGGTCGGCCTCGCGCATGGCGTTCCATCTGCTGCAGCACGATCGCCCCGGCGCCCATGCGCTGGCGCAGGCGCTGGAGCAGGCCGCCACGCAGATCCGGCACTGCACCTTGTGCCACACCTTCACCGAGAACGAGGTGTGCGCCACCTGCCTGGACCCACGGCGTGACCGCAGCAAGCTGTGCGTGGTCGAGACGCCGGCCGACCAGGCGGCCCTGGAGCGCACCAACGCGTTCAAGGGGCTGTACTTCGTGCTGATGGGCAAGCTCAGCCCTTTGGACGGCATCGGTCCGAAGGACATCGGCCTTGCGAAGCTCTTCGATCGCGCGACGAACGGGGTGGTGCAGGAGGTGATTCTGGCGACCAATTTCACCGCGGAGGGCGAGGCCACGGCGCACGTGATCGCCGAGGCGCTGAAGGCCAGGGGGTTGAATGTGACGCGGCTTGCACGAGGGGTGCCGGCCGGCAGCGAACTCGAATACGTGGATTTGGGGACCATCGCACACGCGCTGGTGGACAGGAGGTAAAACAATATGGCTTTGCAATTCGCACGGTTCACCGTGGCGTACTGGTGTGTCCTGGCCGCGGCGCTGTTGCCGCTTGCGTGCGCGTGGCTGGCCAAGGCGCCGGGCTTCGGCAAGCGGCGCAAGGACGGCGGCTTCGACAACAACGACCCGCGCGGCTGGCTGGCCCGCCAAACCGACTGGCAGGCCCGCGCCAACTCGGCGCAGGCCAACAGCTTCGAGGCGCTGCCATTCTTCATCGGGGCCGTGATCATCGCCCACCAGCTCGGGGCGCCCCAGGGGCGGGTGGATATCCTGGCGCTGCTGTTCATCACCTTGCGGGTGATCTACATCGCGATGTATGTCGCGGGATTGCCGACGATCCGCTCCGCCATCTGGGCGCTGGCGCTGCTGGCCAACATCGGCATCCTCTTCTCCGGGTACCGCTGAAAGCTTACGTGGAAACCCGCACGGGATGTTCCCGATGCGGTGGTGCAGCATCGTGACTAACCTCGCTGGGCAAGGCCAGGAGAGGTACTTCCCAATGAAAATCAATCACATCACGCGCCGGACTTTCACGTCGGCTGTCGCGATCGGCGCGGCGTCGCTTGCAGCGCCGGCGCTGCGAGCGCAGGGCAAGCTCGAGAAGAGCAAGGTTTCGCTCGCCGTGGGCGGCAAGGCCGCCTTCTACTACCTGCCGCTCACGATCGCGGAGCAGCTCGGGTATTTCAAGGCCGAGGGCCTCGATGTCGAGATTTCGGATTTTGCCGGCGGCGCGCGCGCGCTGCAGGCCCTGGTCGGCGGCTCCGCCGACGTGGTGAGCGGTGCCTACGAGCACACCATCAACATGCAGAGCAAGAACCAGTTCATCCAGTCGATCGTGCTGATGGGCCGGGCGCCGCAGATCGCGATGGGCGTGTCCACCAAGGCGCTGCCCAACTACCGCGCGCTGTCCGACCTGCGGGGCAAGAAGATCGGTGTCTCGGCGCCGGGCTCGTCCACCAACATGGTCGCCAACCTGGTGCTCTCGCGCGCCGGCATCAAGGCCAGCGATGTCAGCTACGTCGGCGTCGGCACTTCGGCAGGGGCATTGGCGGCGCTGCGTTCGGGCCAGATCGACGCGATGAGCAACACCGACCCGGTGATGACGATGCTGGAGCAGAAGGGCGAAGTCAAGATCATCAGCGATACGCGCACGCTCAAGGGCACGCAGGAAGTCTTCGGCGGGCCGATGCCCGCTGCCTGCTTCTACACCCACGGCGAGTTCGTGCAGAAGAACCCCAACACCTGCCAGGCCCTCACCAACGCCATCGTCCACGCCCTTAAATGGCTGCAGACGGCGGGCCCGAGCGACATCATCAAGACGGTGCCCGAGGGCTACTTGTTAGGCGACCGCGCGCTGTACCTCGCATCGTTCAACAAGGTGCGCGAGGCGATCGCCCTGGACGGCATCATGAGCGACGAAGGTCCCCGCACCGCGCTGAAGGCGTTGGCCAGTTTCGACCCCAACATCAAGGCCGACCGCATCCAGCTGGCCAAAACCTACACCAACGATTTCGCGAACAGGGCGAAGGACAAGTTCAAAGCGTAAGCTGCGAGCATGTCGCCCTACGCGCTGGAACTGAGTAACATCAGCGTCACGTTCCATTCGCCGGACGAGCCCGCGCAGCGGTACACGGCGGTGGCGGACACAACGCTGCGCATCCGCGCCGGCGAGTTCGTCTCCGTCGTCGGGCCCACCGGCTGCGGCAAGTCCACGTTGCTCAACATCGGCGCCGGCCTGCTGGAGGCATCGTCGGGCGAAATCAAGGTGTTCGGCGAAACATTGCAGGGCATCAACCGCCGTGCCGGCTACATGTTCCAGACCGAGGCGCTGATGCCCTGGCGCAGCGCGATCGGTAATGTAATGGTGGGCCTGCAGTACCGCGGCGTGCCGGAAGCCGACGCACGCGCGCAGGCGCAGGCCTGGCTGGAGCGGGTGGGGCTGGCGGATTTCGGGGACCGTTACCCTCACCAGCTTTCCGGCGGCATGCGCAAGCGCACGGCACTGGCCCAGGTGCTCGCCCTCGACCCCGACATCATCCTCATGGACGAACCCTTCAGCGCGCTCGACATCCAGACGCGCCAGTTGATGGAGAACGAGGTGCTCGAGCTGTGGGCGGCGCGGAAGAAGGCGGTGCTGTTCATCACGCACGACCTGGACGAAGCCATCGCGATGAGCGACCGTGTCGTGGTGCTGTCCGCCGGGCCGGCGACGCGCCCCATCGGTGAGTTCGACATTGATTTGCCGCGCCCCCGCGACGTGGCGGAGGTGCGCACACAGCCGCGCTTCGTCGAGCTGCACCGGCAGATCTGGAACGTGCTGCGCGATGAAGTGCTCAAGGGTTACGCACAACAACTGAAGAAGGCAGCCTGAACTGTGTGGGAGGTTATCCGCCCGTCCGGCAAGACGCTTCGCTACTGGCAAGTGGGCCTGCTGATCGCCTTCCTGCTGACCTGGCAGCTCGTCTCGCGCAACCAGCAGTACGCCTTCTTCCTGGGCGAGCCGATCAAGGTCGCCGGGCGGATCTGGTCGTGGTTCATGCCCTTTGGGTTCGAGCCCAGCTCCGCGTACCCGGACGGGTTGCCGGGCCGCGCCGACATCTACGTGCACCTGGGCGTCACACTGCTGGAGACCGTGCTGGCTTTCGTGATCGGCACGGTGCTGGGCCTGGTGTTTGGTCTATGGCTGGCGCTGGCGCCAACGGCCAGCGCGATCCTTGACCCGTATATCAAGGCCGCAAACTCGATGCCCCGCGTCATCCTCGCGCCGATCTTCGGCATGTGGCTGGGCCTAGGGATCTGGAGCAAGGTGGCGCTGGCCGTGACGCTGGTCTTCTTCATCGTCTTCTTCAACGTCTACCAGGGCGTGAAGGAGGTCAGCCCCGTGGTGCTGGCAAACGCGCGGATGCTCGGCGCGAATCGCAAGCAGCTGCTGCGCACGGTGTACCTGCCCAGCGCGACGAGCTGGGTTTTCTCCAGCCTGCACACATCGGTGGGATTGGCTTTTGTCGGCGCGGTGGTTGGGGAGTACCTCGGCTCCGCGCGCGGCGTGGGCTACCTGATCCTGCAGGCCGAGGGAACGTTCGACGTCAACACGGTCTTCGCAGGGATCGTCGTGCTGACGGCCTTCGCGTTGGTGCTCGACGGCTTGGTAGGGCGCATCGAGAAGCGCCTGATGAAATGGCAGCCACGGCAGGGCGAAACCGAGAAGCTGTGAAGGCAGGCGTCACAAAAAAAGCCCGGCAGAGTTGTCGGGCTTTTTGTCATCGACGATTAATGCCGACGCGGGTCGTTCGGAAAGTCGTCGCGGCCGTTGCGGACGCCGTCGCCGTCGCGGTCGCGGTCGTCGCGGTTACGGATGCCGTCGCGGTCCAGGTCGCCGTTCGGCCCGAAGCGGTTGCGGGCATATTCGTTGCGATTGGGGCGGTTGTCGTATGCATTGGGGACGCCGTCGCCGTCCTTGTCCCTGTCGTAGCGGTTGGCTACGCCGTCGCGGTCACGGTCACCATAGGGGCCGCGCCGTTCCCAATTGTTGCCTACCAGGTACCACTCGCCGTTGGAACGCTGCACCCAGCGCGGCTCTCGATACTCGTAGCCCTGGCGGGCCTCCAGCCAGCGGCCCGGAATCCACACGTACTGGTTACCGCGCCACTCGTGGTGGCCCGGCGCCCACACATAGCCTTCACGCGGTGCCGGCGTGCGTTCGTGCATCGGTGCCGGGGGTGCCACCGACACGATGGCCGAGTACTGTGCGCTGGCCGCGGTTGGCAGCAAGCTCATCAGTGAAGCGACAATTGCGCCGAGCAGGGTTTTCTTGATCATGGTCGTCTCCTTTCGAGAGATACAGTACGACCACTTTGCCCCCAGCCCGGCAGTTGGGGCATCGGAGAGGGGAGCGAATCCCCGTGGGAGCTGTCCTGCGCGGCCGCTGTGACAGGATGTATCGGCCCGGCTTGTTCAGCGCTGCTTCCGCTTTCTGGCGGGGACTTTGGCAGACGAACGCGAAACGGCCTTGCGGGCGGTCGCCCGCGGGGCCGCCGACTTGGCACCGACACGGCCCGGGCTGCCCACGCGGGTCTTGACCGGCAGGAACACAACCACATGCTGTCCGGCCTTGAAAGCGGCCGAGGCACCGACGTCGTTCCAGTCGGCCACCTGGGCCGGGCTCAGCCGGTAACGGCGGGCAATCGTAGCCACCGTGTCGCGCTTGCCCGCTTTAACGGTCGTGCGCCTCGTTACGTTCTCGGGCGCCAGGTTGAGCTGCCCGTTGTCGGCGACGTGGCCGGTAACGTCGTCCTGCATCTTGGCCGAGCGCGGGACGATGAGCACCGAGCCCGCTTTGATCAGCATGCGCGGGGGAATGGTGTTGATGTTGCGCAGGTCGCCCTCGTTCATGCCTACGCGGCGCGCCGCCTCGGACACGCTCATGGTGCTGGGCGCGCTCCAGGCCGTCCAGCTGGCGTACTGCCCGGCTGTGTAGGCTTCAAAATTGCGCTGGAACACCTTCGCGTTGTCCCAGGGCAAGAGGATTTCGGGCGTGCCCGCCGCCAGGATGACGGGCCGCTTCATCGACGGGTTGAGCGCCTTGAAGTCCTCGACCGACACGTCCGCCAGCTTGGCGGCGAGTTCCACGTCGATGTCGCGAGTGACGGTGACGGTCTGGAAGTAGGGGTGATTTTCGATCAGCGGAAGCTCGGTGCGCAGGCCCTCGGGGTTGGCGACGATGTTCTTCACTGCCTGCAGCTTGGGCACGTAGTTGCGCGTCTCGTTGGGCATGTTGAGGTCCATGTACGAGACGCCCAGGCCACTGCGCTGGTTGCGCGCGATTGCGCGGCCGACGCTGCCTTCGCCCCAGTTGTAGGCGGCCAGCGCCAGGTGCCAATCGCCGAACATGCCGTGGAGCTTCTGCAGGTAATCCAGCGCGGCTCGGGTGGAGGCGAGAACATCCCGGCGATCGTCGCGGAAGACATTCTGCTTGAGTTCAAAGTACGTCCCCGTGGCGGGCATGAACTGCCACATGCCGGCCGCGCGCGCGCTGGACACGGCTTGCGGGTTGAAGGCGCTTTCGATGAAGGGCAGCAGCGCCAGCTCGGTGGGCATGTTGCGGCGCTCCAGCTCCTCGACGATGTGGAAGAGGTATTTGCGCGAACGCTCGGTCATGCGCTGGATGTATTCCGGCCGCGACGCATACCATTGCTCCTGCTGGCGCACCAGGTCGCTTTCGAGGTTGGGCATCGCGAAGCCGCGGCGGATGCGGTGCCAGAGGTCGGCCGGCGCTTCCAGTTCGGCAACGCCGCGCGACGCGGCCTCAGCGGCGGTGATAGGCTGCAACGGGCCGGTGGGGATCACCGGCGCGGCGCTGGGCTGAGCCAGGGGCGCGGGGGCGGCAGCGGACTTAGGCGTCTCGGAAGCCGGCGGGGTGGCGCAGCCGGCCAGCCAGAGCAGGGCGGAAAACGCCGCGAGTGTGTACAGCTTCATCTGAGTTGGTTCTTCCTTCTTGCAGCGCCGACTGTAATTGATCAGTTTGACGCTGTGGGGTTCCGCATCCCCTGCATATTTCACGTCGGGCAGATCACGCAAATGAGCGCCTGACTAGAATCGCTTCCATTTGCAGGCCCGTTACGGCAGCTTCATGAGCGACCAGATTATAGGAATGCGGCAGTGGTTCGAAACCCCGCCCGGCCGTTACCTGCTGGCCTGGGAACGGGCGGAGTTTGATCGTGCGGTGTCGGACATATTCGGTTACCACGCCCTTCAGTTGGGCCTGCCCGAACTCGACACGCTGCAGGCCAACCGCATGCCGCACAAGTGGCTGGCCTTGCGTGAGCCCCCCGCCGCGGACTCGCTCCAGCAGAAACCGTCATTGATCACGGATTTTGCGGCCCTGCCGTTCCAGGAAAACAGTCTGGATCTTGTGGTGCTGCCCCATTCGCTGGAGCTCAACACCGACCCGCACGCCACGCTTCGCGAAGTCGAGCGTGTTCTGGTGCCCGAAGGCAAGGTGGTGATCTGCTGCCTCAATCCGGCCAGCCTGTGGGGGCTGCGGCAACGCCGGGCGCACCTCTACCAGCGGCTGGGGTTCGGTGAGCTCTACCTGCCCGATGCGGGCGACTTCATCGGTTACTGGCGGCTGCGCGACTGGCTGCGGCTGCTGAGCTTCGAGGTCGAATCCGGCAACTTCGGCTGCTACCGGCCCGCGATGAATACCGAGAAATGGCTTGACCGCTACGATTGGATGGACGTCGCAGGCGAGCGTTGGTGGCCGATCTTCGGCGCCGTGTACTTCATCGTCGCGGTCAAGCGGGTGCGGGGTATCAAATTGATCGGGCGCGCCTGGAAGACGGCGGCCGGCATCGCGACGGCACCCGTCCCCGTGGCCAATCGGGGCCACCATCCCACCTACCTGGAAGAGCATCAGTGAATTCGGTCGTTATTTATACGGATGGCGCTTGCAAGGGCAACCCCGGCCCGGGGGGATGGGGCGTCTTGCTCAAGTCCGGCAGCACCGAGAAGGAGCTCTATGGCGGCGAGCGACTGACCACCAACAATCGCATGGAGCTGATGGCGGTAATCCAGGCACTGCAGGCACTAAAGCGCCCCTGCGCGGTGACGCTGAACGTCGACAGCCAGTATGTGCTGAAGGGAATGACGGAATGGCTGCCCGGGTGGAAGGCCAAGGGGTGGCGCACCTCCACCAAGCAGCCAGTGAAAAACCAGGAGCTGTGGCAGGCACTCGACGAACTGGTGAACAAAAGCGGGCATGTCATTGAGTGGCGCTGGGTGCGCGGCCACAACGGTGATATCGGCAACGAACGCGCCGACGTGTTGGCCAACAAGGGCGTCGACGTGGCGATGGGCCGCCTGCCCGCGCCAATGTAAAGAGCGGGTAAAACAGGTCGCCCTGGCCAGGCCGAGGGCTGAAGAATAGGGCCTACGCGCGTGCCCGGCCGACCTGCTCCTGCTACATTGGTAAGTTCGCTCGAGGCAACAACCAGTTACGGCTTTCCGCCCGGCGTCCCAACTTCTTCATGGCATCGAAAGCAATCTACACCCTCATCGCAGCCGTCGGCATCGCAGCTGCCTCAGGCCTTGCCTGGTGGTACCAGCACAAACCCGCCGCCCCCCGACTCGAGAACGGCCAGGCGAGTGCCCCCGCAGGCCCGGCCAGCGGGCCGGCCCGCGCGCCCGCCGTCGAAGTTGCGCGGGTGGAGTTGACGCGGCTCACCGACGATGCCCAGGCGGTCGGCAGCCTGCGCTCGCGGCAAAGCGTGGTGCTGCGCCCGGAGGTCAGCGGGCGAGTGACACAGCTCAACTTCCGCGACGGTGACCGGGTGCGCCGCGGGCAGCTGCTCGTGCAACTGGACGACCAGCTCCCACTCGCGCAGCTGCAGCAAGCCCAGGCCGAACTGTCGATTGCACAGGCCAACCACAAGCGCAACCAGGAGCTCGTGGCGCAGGGCTTCATCAGCCAGCGGTCGGTAGACGAGAGCTCGGCGAACCTCCAGGTGTCGCAAGCCAAGCTGGCGCTGGCCCGCGCAACAGCGGCTCGCCTGCGCATCGTGGCGCCCTTCGACGGCATTGCCGGCATCCGCAACATCAGCGTGGGCGACTACCTCAAGGACGGCGCGGACATCGTCAACATCGAGGACATGGACGCGATCTTCGTGGATTTCCGCCTTCCCGAGCGCTTCCAGACCAAGATCCAGCGCGGGCAGACCGCTTATGTCGACCTCGACGCTCTGCCGGGCCGCAAGTACGCCGCCGTGGTGCAGGCCATCGACCCGCTCGTCGACGCGAATGGTCGCTCGGTCGGTATTCGTGCCTGCATCGACAACCGCCACCTTCAGTTGCGCCCCGGCATGTTCGCGCGGATCACCGCGGTGTTCGGCGAGCGCGACGACGCCCGCGTCATTCCCGAGGAAGCGATCGTGCCGCAAGGTGGAAAGCAGTTCGTCATCCGACTGATCGACGGGCCGGACCAGGACACCCGCATCGCGCAGCGGGTGGAAGTCAAGGTCGGCATCCGGCGGCCCGGGCGTGTCGAAATCCTGGAGGGCTTGCAGCCCGGCGATCTCGTGGTGACCGCGGGCCAGCAGCGTGTGCAGAAGGACGGCATGCCAGTTCGCATCATCGATCTCAGCCGTCCGGCGGGCGCGGCCGCGTCAGCCAGCACGCCTGTTGCGGCCGCGACAGCGGGAATTTCCGCGCACCTGCCCACTCCAAAACAGGATGGCCCCAATCCTTGCCTTGTGGCGGCCACGGCCAAAACCGGACGCTAGCGCCGGCAACCCCTGGGGAAAAAAGACCGATGCAGCTGCCTGAAATAGCGATTCGACGCCCCGTATTTGCCACGGTGCTGTCGCTGCTCGTGGTGCTGGTCGGCGCCGTGAGCTACAACCGCTTGTCCGTGCGCGAATACCCGAAGATCGATGAGCCGGTGGTCACTGTCAGCGTGCGGTACCCGGGCGCATCGGCCGAGGTGATCGAGACCCAGGTCACCAAGCCGCTCGAAGATTCGATCGCCGGTATCGACGCGGTGGACGTGATCACGTCGATCAGCCGGGCCGAGCAGAGCCAGATCTCCGTGCGGTTCAGGCTGGAAAAAGACGCCGATGCCGCGGCCGCCGAGGTGCGTGACCGCACTTCGCGCGTGCGCAACAAACTGCCCCAGCAGATCGAGGAGCCAGTCATCGCCAAGGTCGAGGCAGATGCCTTCCCGGTGATCTGGCTTGCGTTCACCAGCGACACGCTCAGCCCACTTCAAATTAACGACCTGGTCAACCGCATCGTCAAGTCGCGTCTGCAAACTGTCACCGGCGTGGCCGACGTGCGCATCTACGGCGAACGCAAGTACGCCATGCGCGTATGGCTCGACCCCGACAAGCTGGCCGGCTACCGGCTGAGCACGCAGGATGTAGAGGACGCTATCCGGCGCAGCAACCTGGAGCTGCCCGCCGGCCGCATCGAATCTCAGCAGCGCGAGTTCAGTGTTACATCGCAAACCGATCTGGTGCGGCCCGCGCAGTTCGGCGAGATCGTGATCAAGAACGTCGCCGGTTTCCCGGTGAAGGTTCGCGACGTGGCGCGCGTGCAGGAAGCCGCGGCGGACGAGCGCAGCCGGGTGCGGCTGAACGGCAAGACTGCGATCTCGGCGGGCGTGATCCGCCAGGCCACCGCCAACCCGCTGGACCTGTCGGCGGGCGTGCGCGAAATGATCCCCAAGCTCAAGGCCGACCTGCCTGCGGACATCAACATCGAGATAGCGAACGACAACTCGGCCTTCATCGACCGCTCGGTCAAGAACGTCTACACGACCATCACCGAGGCCATCCTGCTGGTGGCGCTGGTGATCTTCGTCTTCCTGCGCACTGTTCGCGCGTCGATCATTCCGATCGTCACCATCCCCGTGAGCCTGGTCGGGACGTTCGCCATGATGGCGCTGGCCGGCTTCACCATCAACACGCTGACGCTGCTGGCCCTGGTGCTGGCCATCGGCCTGGTGGTGGACGATGCGATCGTGATGCTGGAAAACATCTTCCGGCACATCGAGGAAGGGCAGGACCCGTTCTCCGCGGCCATTCGCGGCGCGCGCGAAATCGGCTTCGCCGTCATCACCATGACGCTTACGCTCGTCGCGGTGTACGCGCCGCTGGCTTTCACGCCCGGGCGCACGGGGCGGCTCTTCGTCGAGTTCGCGCTGGCGCTGGCCGGCGCGGTGCTGGTGTCGGGTTTCGTCGCCCTCACGTTGACACCCATGATGTGCTCCAAGCTTCTGCGGCACAACCCGAATCCGACCTGGTTCGACAGCCACATGGAGCGCTGGCTCACGGCCCTGTGCGACCGTTACGCCCGGGTACTGCGCTGGGTGCTGCTCGCGCGGCGACGCCCCGCGCCCGGTAGCGACCCGGTGCTGCTTGACAAGCTGTTGCAGGCGCGCTGGCTGGTGATCGGCGTTATGGTGCTCAGCGGGCTTGCAATCGCTGCCGTCTGGCCTACGATGCGCCAGGAACTGTCACCCCTGGAAGACCGAGGCACGATCCTCGCGAGCGTAAACGCACCCGACGGGTCCACGCTCGATTACACCGACCGCTACGCGCAGGCGCTGGAGAAGATCGGCCAGCCCTACAAGGAGTTCGACCGCATTTTCGCGAACGTCGGCAACCCGACCGTCTCGCAGGCCAGCGTGGTGTACCGGACGATCGACTGGGAGAAGCGCGATCGCACCACACTGGATCTCGCGCGCGAACTGGGCCCCAAGACAAATGCCTTGCCGGGCGTCAATGCCTTCATCATCACGCCGCCTTCTCTGGGCCAGGGCTTTCGCGAGCGGCCGCTGAACTTCGTGATCCAGACTTCGGACAGCTATGAGAACCTGAGCCGCGTCGCGCGCCAGATGCTGGACGAGATGGCGAAGAACCCCGGCATCGTCTCGCCGGACATCGACCTGCGCTTGAACAAGCCGGAGCTGCGCATCGAGGTGGACCGCGAGAAGGCGGCCGACATGGGTGTGAGCGTTGAAGTGGTGGCCAAGGCCCTGGAGACGATGCTGGGCGGGCGCAACGTGACGCGCTATAAGCGCGATGCCGAGCAGTACGACGTGATCGTGCAGACCGAGCCACGGGGCCGCAGCACGCCGGAAGACATCGACAGCATCAACGTTCGCGGACGAGGCGACACCATGATCCCGCTGTCGGCACTGGTCAAGGTGCGCGAGAGTGTAAGCCCGCGTGAGCTCAACCACTTCGGACAACGGCGCTCGGTGTCGATCACGGCCAGCCTCGCGCCCGAGTATTCGCTCGGCGAGGCGCTGGCGTTCATGAACCAGAGCGCGGCGAAAGTCCTCAAGCCCGGCTACACCACCGAGCTGAACGGCACGTCGCGCGAATTCAGGAACTCTCAGGGTGCGCTGGCGATCGTCTTCGTCCTTGCGTTGCTGTTCATCTTCCTGGTGCTCGCGGCCCAATTCGAGAGCTTCGTGGACCCGCTGGTCATCATGCTGTCGGTTCCGCTGTCGATGATCGGCGCCTTGCTGGCACTGAAGTGGTCGGGCGGCTCGCTGAACGTGTACTCGCAGATTGGCCTCATCACGCTGGTGGGCCTCATCACCAAGCACGGCATCCTGATCGTGGAGTTCACGAACCAGCTGCGCGAGCAGGGCCTCTCCACGGTGGATGCTGTGGTCAAGGCCGCGTCGCAGCGCCTGCGCCCGATCCTGATGACCACGGGCGCGATGGTGCTGGGCGCGATGCCGCTGGCCCTGGCGAGCGGCGCCGGCGCGGAGAGCCGCACGCAAATCGGCTGGGTGATCGTTGGCGGCATGTCCCTGGGCACGATGCTCACCATCTTCGTTGTCCCCACCATGTACATGCTGTTCGCGCGTACCAAGGTTCCCGGCGCAAACCACGCACTGGCCAAGGACGCGCTGTCGCCGCACCACGACGGCGACCTGATCGCGAAGTAGCAATTTGTCATGCCGGACTTGAACCGGCATCCATCCTGGCGCGCTACCATGGATCCCGGGTCAAGCCCGGGATGACAGATATATGCCCACCGTCGAATTCGCGCCCGCGCTCACGCGCCACGTTGCCTGCGCTCCCCAGGTGGTTGAGGCCGCCACCCTGCGAGACGCGCTCGACAATGCGTTCCGTGCCGCCCCTGCGCTGCGGGCCTACGTCCTTGACGAGCAGGGCGCCGTGCGCAAGCATGTGGCCGTCTTCGTGAATGCGCAGCAGATCGCCAGCCGCACTCAGCTGGACGTGCCCGTGGGGCAAGGCGACAAGGTGATGGTGATCCAGGCCCTGACAGGAGGCTGATGATGCAGACATTGTGGGTAGGAACACGCAAAGGCCTGTTCGCGGTGCGGCAGGAGCAGGGCGGCTGGCGTATCGGCAAGCCGAGCTTTCCTGGTGAGCCGGTCAGCCAATTTCTCGTGAACCCGCATGACGGCGCGTGTTACGCGGCGCTGCGGCTCGGGCACTTCGGCGTCAAGCTCTGGAAGAGCACCGACGGCGGCCGCGACTGGAAGGAAGTCGCCGCGCCGTCTTTCCCGCCCAAGCCCACGGAAGGCCCGTGGAAGGACGACCCGATGCCTTGGACCGTGGACCAGGTGTGGGCGCTGGAAGCGTCGCCCGACGGCCGGCTGTGGGCGGGCTGCCTGCCGGCGGGACTCTTCACGTCGCGCGACGGCGGCGCTTCCTGGCAACTGGTGGAAAGCCTGTGGGACAGGCCCGAGCGCAAGGAGTGGTTCGGCGGCGGCTACGACTTCCCGGGCATCCACTCCATTCTGGTCGATCCACGTGATGCGGCGCATGTCACCCTCGCCATCTCGTGCGGCGGCGTATGGCAGACCCGCGACGGCGGCGCCAGCTGGACCAACACCTCGGCCGGCATGGTGGCGGACTTCATGCCGCCCGAGCGACGCGAAGACCCTAACATCCAGGACGCACACCGCATCGACCAATGCGTGGCGAACCCCGACGTGCTGTGGTGCCAGCACCATGGCGGCATCTTCCGCTCGGCCGACGGCGGGCAGAGGTGGAATGCGATCGCAAGCCCCCAGCCCAGCGGATTCGGCTTCGCGGTGGCCGCGCATCCACTCGATCCGCAGCGCGCGTGGTTCGTGCCCGCGCACTCGGATGCACAGCGCGTGGCGCCGGAAGGGCGGATGGTCGTCACGCAGACGAAGGATGGCGGGCGCACTTTTTCGGCGCACGGCGAGGGGCTGCCGCAGCAGGACGCCTACCACCTCGTATACCGGCACGCGCTCGCCGTGAGCGTGGACGGCATGTCACTGGCGATGGGGTCCACCACCGGTGGATTGTGGGTGAGCGAAGACGCGGGGGACACGTGGCGCTGCCTCTCGCGCGACCTGCCGCCGATAGCCGTTGTGCGTGTGGCCTAAGGGGCGGCGGGCGCTCGCGGCGAAACAGCTACGGCAAGTCAGTTACGAAGCGCTGCGCGCCCGCCCCCAGGCCAAGCCGCTTCGCCGCCACAGAAATCGCCCCCGCCGGGTACCGCCCGCCGCGCCGCGAGAGTGGTTGGTATTCCACCGGTGGCGATCCAACATTGTTTCGGCAAATTCGCGTGCGGGTAGGCTGTGTCGCGCAATCAGACGAGGCGCCTGCGATGAGTGGTTTTGCGGTCGGCGCGAAGCGCTTCGTGAACATGCTCATCGCGCCTGTTTGAACGAAGCGGCCTCAGGGCGCGCAGTGAGTTGCGCGATGCGACCGCAAAACCGCTCATCGCAGGTTCAGTCGGCCCCTAGGGCCGACCGCCTCGTCGCGCGGCACAGCCTACCCGCACGCGAATTTGCCCACGAGGTCTACGAGCGAACAAACGCCCAGGCCCAACCGCACGCGGATTTGCCCGCGAGGTCGTCGAGCGAAACAAAAGCCCAGCCCACCCACACGCGGATTCGCAAGCGAAGTTGTCGAGTGAAACGGCCCGCCGCGCCCCAAAGTCCGTTCAAACCGTTCCGGCGAACATCATCACGTCTACTTCATCGCCCGCGGCCACATTGCCCTGGTCGTGGTGCAGCACGATGAGACCGTTGGCCCGCACCATGGAGCTGAGCACGCCGGAGCCCTGATTGCCCGTAGTGCATACGTGAAGCGATCCATCGGGCGCTGCGGTGACAATGCCGCGCTGGTATTCGGTGCGCCCGGCCTTTTTTCGGATGGCCTCCGCGCTGCGGGCCTTGAGCAGGGGAGGCTGCGTCTCGGTGCTGCCCATCATGCGAAGCAGCGCCGGCCGCACGAAGGCCAGGAAGGTCACCATCACGGCCACCGGGTTGCCGGGAAGGCCAAAGAGCACCGAGTTGCCTATGCGGCCCACGGCCATCGGGCGGCCGGGTCGCATGGCGATCTTCCAGAACGCGACATCGCCCAGTTTCTTCATCATGGCCTTGGTGTAGTCCGCCTCGCCGACGCTGACGCCGCCGCTGGTGATGATCGCGTCGGCCTTTGCAGCGGCCTCGCGGAACGCGGCCTCGAGCAGTGCAGGATCGTCGCGCACCACGCCCATGTCGATCACTTCGCAGCCCAGGCGCGTGAGCAGGCCGAACACTGTGTAGCGGTTGCTGTCGTATACGGCGCCTTCGCGCGGGGGCTCGCCCAGGCTCAGGATCTCGTCGCCGGTCGAGAAATACGCCACTCGGAGTCGGCGATGAACCGCGACGGATTGCAGGCCCAGGCTGGCGATGAGGCCGCATTCGGCGGGGCCCAGGCGCGCGCCCTTGTGCAGCGCAGGCTTGCCGTGTGTGAGGTCCTCGCCCGCGAGTCGGCGGTTGTCACCAGGCTGGAGCAGGTTGGGTGGGATGCTGATGCGCGCCTGGCCGGCCGGCTGGGTGAACTCCTGCGGCACCACGGTGTCCAGGCCCGGCGGCATGATGGCGCCCGTCATGATCTTCACGCACTGGCCCTCGCCGATGTTGCCCTGCCAGGCCTTGCCTGCCAGTGCCGTGCCCATGACTTCCAGCGTCAAGGGTGCGCCGGCCCGCAATTGCGCCGCGTCGAACGCGTAGCCGTCCATCGCCGAGTTGTCGTGCGGCGGCACGCTGATGGGGGACACGATGTCTTCGGACAGCACGCGGCCCAGTGCCTCGAACACGCCGACCTGTTCCGTGCCGGCAACCGGCTCCACCAGCCGTGTCAGGAAATCATTGACGGCGTCCGCGCTGAGCGCCTGCGGGTCGTACCCCTGCAGTTGCGCCGCGATCTCCGCCAGCGTCTTCATTTCGCCTGTTCGAGCTGGTGCAGCTCGGCGAGCGTGTTGGCGTTGAAGAAAGCGCGGGTGTCGTCGCCCGGCGCATCGAAGGGAACGATGGCCGTTTTGTGCTGCCTCGTCCACGCGTCGATCTTGCGGCCTCCGCCGTGCGTAAATTTCACGAGGCTTTCGAGCAGGTCGAGCCGCATCAGGCAGAACACGGGCTGCGTGCGAACCGTGCCATCCTCTTCGCGCGCCGCCGCCATCGCGATCTCGGCGTTCTGCTCCTGCGCCGCCTGCGCGAGACGGGCAACGAGGTCTTGCGGGAAGAGCGGTGTGTCGCAAGGAACCGTCACGAGCCACGGCGTTTCGCAGCGCTCCAGCGCCGTGAGGAATCCGGCGAGCGGACCGGCGTAGTCGGACAGCACGTCGGGCCATACCGGCACGCCGAAGGCTTCGTAGGCCCCGAGGTTACGGTTGGCGTTGATCATGATCTCGCCCACTTGCGGTTGCAGCCGCAGCAGCGTGTGCAGCGCCAGGGGCATGCCGTTGAAATTCTGCAGGCCCTTGTCCACGCCACCCATGCGCGAGCCGCGGCCGCCGGCGAGGATCACGCCTGTGATGTCGGATGCGTCGATCACACTGCCTCCGCCGGGCCGCCCCAAGGAGGCAGGGCCCCCTCGGGGGGCAGAGAGGTACACGAAGTGCCGAGCGTGGGGGTCACATCAGCCTCCGATGTAGCTCATCTCGACGCGTCGCTTGCCGGTGCCGGTGTCCGGCGCCATCGAGCCGCGCAGCTGCGAGTAGCGGTCGCTGCGGCCTTGCCAGATGTGGCCGATGGCGGAGGCGATGTCTTCGTCGGAGGCGCCGCCGCGCAGCAGCGAGCGCAGGTCATGCCCCTGGCTCGCGAAGAGGCACAGGTAGACCTGGCCCTCGGTCGACAGGCGGGCGCGGTTGCAGTCGCCGCAGAACGCTTGCGTCACGCTGCTGATCACGCCGATTTCACCGCCGCCGTCGGCATAGCCCCAACGCTCGGCAGTCTCGCCGGGCGCACTCGGCTCGAGCTGCACCAGCGGCAGCTCGGCGTCGATCATCTTGACGACTTCGGCCGAGGGCATCACCTCATCCATGCGCCAGCCGTTGGTCGCGCCGACGTCCATATACTCGATGAAACGCAGCACGTGGCCCGTGCCACGGAAGTGCCGCGCCATCCGCAGGATCTCGTGCTCGTTGGTGCCGCGCTTGACCACCATGTTGATCTTGATCGGACCCAAGCCGGCTTCACGCGCCGCTTCGATACCGCGCAGCACTTCGGCGACGGGGAAATCCACGTCGTTCATGCGCCGGAAGATCTCGTCGTCCAGCCCGTCCAGGCTCACGGTGACGCGCTGCAGGCCCGCGGCCTTGAGCGCCTTGGCCTTGCGGGCCAGGAGGGAGCCGTTGGTTGTGAGGGTGAGGTCCAGCGGCTCG
>JAQZBU010000111.1 GCA_029237735.1 Ramlibacter sp.
TTGCGGCGAGCATGAAACGAAGCGCGTCTTCGCGCGCCCGCCCCCAGGCCAAGCCGCTTCGCCGCCACAGAAATCGCCTCTGCCGGGTACCGCCCGCCGCGCCGCGAGAGTGGTGGTATTCCACCGGTGGTGTGCCTACATTGTTGGTAGCAAATCCGCGCGCGGCATGGCCCACCCGCATGCGGATTTGCTGGCGAGGTGCAGACGTGCAAAGAGGCTTCGACAGGCTCAGCCCGAACAGTGAGCCAAGCTAACCCGAACGGTGAGCCAAGGCTAACCCGAACGGTGAGGGCTTGCGAGGTGAAGGCGTGTCAACACCGCGACAGTAGCGCACGCGACACCTGCGGGCGGAAGTCCTTGACGCAGATCATGCCGGCGGGAGATCAGCGCCCCTAAGCTGGTTTTCGTGAACTTCGAACCCTCGCCGACCGCCACCGAGTGGCTGCAGAAACTGCAGGCCTTCATCGACCACTACCTGCTGCCGTACAACGGAGCGTGGCACCGCTGCGCGCTCGATGGCGTGGCGCCGCCTTTCATGGACGACCTGAAGATGCTGGCGCGGGAGGAGGGCCTGTGGAACCTGTGCCTGCCCGGCCTGCGCGAAGACGAGCCGGGCACTCGCCTGTCCAATCTGGACTACGCGCCGCTGGCCGAGGTGATGGGGCGGCTGCCCTGGTCGGCCGAGGTGTTCAATTGCAGCGCGCCCGACAGCGGCAACATGGACTTGCTGCAGCGCCACGCCACGCCCGCGCAGCGCAAGGACTGGCTGATGCCGTTGCTCGAAGGGACAATCCGCTCGGCCTTCGCCATGTCGGAGCCCGATGTCGCCTCGTCCGACCCCACCAACCTGCAGACCGAAGTGCGGCGCGACGGCGGCGATCTCGTGATCAACGGCCGCAAGTGGTTTATCAGCGGCGCCGCGCACCCCCACTGCAAGCTGCTGGTGGTGATGTGCCGCAATGCCGACGAAGAGGCGACGGAGGGCAAGCATGCCGGCCACAGCATGGTGCTGGTGCCCATGGACACGCCGGGCGTGAAGGTGGTGCGCAACATCGCGATCATGCAGCACCACTCACCGGAAGGGCATTGCGAGATACTCCTGCGCGACGTGCGCGTGCCGGTGGCCAACCTGCTTGGCGGCTGGGGCGAGGCATTCAGGATGGCGCAGGCCCGATTGGGGCCGGGGCGCATCCATCATTGCATGCGCACCATCGGCCAGTGCGAGCTGGCGCTGGAGCTGGCCTGCGATCGCGCGCTGGAGCGGCGCGCCTTTGGCAAGTACCTGGCCGACCAGTCGAACGTGCAGGACTGGATCGCACAATCGCGCCTGGAGATCGACCAGGCCCGGCTGCTGGTGCTGCACGCCGCGTGGAGCCTGGACCAGGCCGAGCGCTCGACGCGCTTCCGTTCGGACATCGCCGCCATCAAGGTCGTCGCGGGCCGGTTGCAAACACGCGTGGTGGACCGGGCGATGCAGATCTTCGGCGCGATGGGGATGTCGCCCGACACACCATTGGCATGGCTGTGGACATGGGGGCGCGCCCTGCGCTTGATGGACGGGCCTGACGAGGTGCACCTGCGCACCGTCGCGCGGCAGGAACTCGCCCGGGCGAAAGAGCGGGGCGGCTCGTCGTCGGTGTACTTCACGACGCCGGAGCAGATGGACGCACCGCCGCGAATCCGGTAGATTTGGCGTACGGCCCAAGGGGGCAGGAGCGCCATGACGAGCATTGAAGGAAAGTTGCAGCGGCTGAAAGAAAGCCAACTCGCGCGCGCGCGGGCCATGGTTGGCATCGATCCCACCGATCCCGCTGTCGCGCCTCCGCCTGGCGCGGTGGAAGTGGTGGTACGAAGAGGCCAAGGGCAACATCAATACCCAGGCCGTTTTGTGCCGCTCTTGCCGCGCGCTCGAAAGACAGCGCAAGGGCGGAAAGGCGTAGGCATGGGCGCCGCCACGATGCAACCCTGGTTCATAGCCACCGAAAACTTCACCCCACAGCGGGGGGGCTGGCAGAACTACATCGCCTGGTCCGGGCTGAAGCACCTGGACGAGGTGGTCTCCCTGGACCCGATGCTTTGTCCGACGCTGCTGCCGGATATCAAGGCGAGCTACTGGCCGCACATCGTCAACGAAGATTTCATGTTGGGATTTTTCGTCGATCTCGATTTCCTGCTGGCCCAGGTCTCGGCCGTCAAGGAGAAAAACCTGCTCTGCGTCTGGCGCAACCCGCCCCCCGAGCCGCCGCGATGCAAGGGGCCGGTCAATTTCGAGTTCCTGGGCTACGACCTCGTGGACGTCCAGGGCGGCGCCAGCGCGCTCACTAATTGCGGGGGTTTCCCGGATGTATTCTCGAACAGCGAACTCTCGTCCACAGGGCTGCTCGCATCGCATGCCAGGGCGCTAGAGGTTCAGGCGCAGCTCAAGGCGAAGCACCCGCATGAGCCGCATGCCAATTGCCACGTCTGGGCGATATCGAGAGCGGTGCCTTGATTGTTTTCGGTTCGGCTTTGCTGTCGCGCGTGAACGTTTGCGCCGTCACTTCACCCCGCGCCGCTTCATCATCTCCTCGCCCATCGCGGCGATGGCGCTTTCGTCCAGCAACTTGACCGCTGCGGGGTACGCCAGTTGCTCCTCGGCCTCGATGTGGCCCGCATAGATCGCAGCGAACACGTCCAGCGCGCCCTCATGGTCGGCTGACAGCGCATTGAGTTCGCCCGCCGCGATGGCTGCCAACACCTCGCGCGCCTTGCCCCAGCGCGCTTCCATCTGCAGGTGGTCCTGCTGCAGCCTGCACACCAACGCCATCGTTTCGGGATCGCCCTGTGCAATCAGCGGCGGGAACACGTGTAGCTCTTCGTCGTGGTGGTGCTGCGGGGCGGCCTGGTCGAAGTAGCGCATCACGTCTTGCGCGGCCTTGCGGGCGTCGGCGTCGGCGCCGTTCTTCGCGAGGTGGTCGCGCAGGCGCTGCAGCAGCTTGAGCATGCGGTCCACCCGCTCATGGCAGGCGGTGAGCATTTCGAAAGGTTGCTCGAACGTTGCGGCAGGCGCGGCCGTCAGCGATGACATGCGGATGGGTTGGCTCATGGTGTCGTCTCTATTCGGGGCCGAGCGTGCTGACGAAGCGGTCGGGCTCGGGCCGTGCGCGCGCTGGTTTGCGCCGGGTGGCGGTGCCGATGCTCACGAAGCACACTGCATGCTCAGTGTCGCGCAGCGCAAACAGCTCACGCAAGACTTTCGATTCCATGGCCTTGCCGCTGGTCAATGCCGAGCCGAATCCCTGCGCCGTCGCCATGAGCAGCATGTTCTGGATGGCGCCCCCGGCGGAGATGTAGCGCTCCGGTGGCGGGATTTCATCGTCCGGCGGGCCCGAGTCGACCACGGCCAGCATGAGGGTGGGCGAGCGGAACGCCTTCTCTCGCGCCTGCACGGTTTGCTCGGCAGTGGCGAGTGGATCGCGCTCTCGTAGCGATGCGGCGAACACTTGCGCAAGGCGCTCGCGCTGCGACGCGGGAATGAGAACGAAGCGCCAGGGAAGGCGTTCGTTGTGGTCAGGCGCGGCGGCTGCGGCGCGGAAGATTTGGTCAAGCTGCGATTCGTCCGGCCCGGGCTCGTCCAGCCGCTTGGGCAGGATGGTCTGGCGATGCGCAATCAGTGCCGCGGCGTTCAGCGCGGCAGTGGGCGGGTCAGCCGGGGCGGCCATCTGCGCGGGGGCGTCCATACCATGATCCATATCTGAGTCCCCAGATTAGCATGATGCCAGCCCACAACAGGGCCGTGGCCGTGAGCAGGGGCTGCGCCTTCCACCCGGGCACGGTCGCGGCGATGCGCAGCAACGTCGCTACCTGCAGTAGCCAGAACAGGCCCCACACCAGGTCATCGGCAACGACGGACCGGCCGGCGTGGCCGCAGCTGACGCGCGTCACCATGGCCAGCATCAGCGAGCCGAGGGCGCCCATGGTGATCGCGTGCAGCGCGGCCAGCGGCAGCACGACACTGCTCGAAGCCCAGCCCAGCAATTGCGAAGCGCCGCTGAGCGCCAGGCCCAGACCTAGCCAAAGAAAGCCCACGTGCAGCATCGCCAGCAGCCGGATCCGCAGGCTCTTGAACAGGCCCCACAAGACGGCGATCCACACCAGTACGCCACCGGCCGCAAGCTCGAGCACGCCGCGCGCGATCTGCCACGCCGCGTAACCCGGCAGGGCGGCGTCGAGCCAGCCTGCGGATGCTTCGAACGCCGCGGCGGCCAGCAACAGCGCCAGGACCGACGCCGGTCGCCACGCTTGCACCGCCGGCATCGGCGGGGCGGAGAAGAACGGGATCATGCGGTGCGCGACGGCGACGAACACCACGACGATGAAACCCCAGAGGCCGGTCAGCGCGAACAGGCGCGCGGCCGTGTCAGCGCCGGTGAGCAGCGAGGCACCGATGCCGATGAGGCACAGGCAGCCGACGGCAAGGGCGGCGCCCACCGTCCTGGCGTGTAAGAGGTCCTCCTCGTGGCTCGCCAAAATGAGGCGCCAGAACATCGTCGTCATCCCGCCGAGGCCCATTACCGCGAGCGACAGGCCGGTGGCGGCAAATGCGGCATTCACATGGCTGCCGCACAACCACAGCGACCAGCCCGCCACTTGCGCCAGCAGCACGGGCGCCAGGCGCCGCGCGGAGGGCCCGCTCACGCGCATCCACTTGGGGCCGGCCGTGAAGAGAAAGCCGGAGAAAAAAAGCGGCATGAACCCGAACGTCATCACCGTGGCGTGCACCAGCGAGGGTGAGACGGCGTAGGGAAGGTTGGGTCCGGCGCCGCTGCGCTGCAGCTGCACCGCCGCCCACCAGAGGCCCGCGGCGAGCAGCACCACCATGGCCAGGAAGAAACCCAGCCGGTGGGGTGCCAGCAGCAGGTGGCGCCAGTGCCAGGCGCGAGAAGGATCGTCTTCGGCTGCGCCTACGCTCATCCGCACGCGCCGACGTGCCCGCACTGGGTGCAGTAGTCGCAGCCGTCCTTGCGGATCATGGCGTGCGCACCGCACTCGGGGCACTTGGCGCCGGCCATGATGCCGGGCGATGGCGCAGGGACCTCATTGGAGGTGTCGGACGCGACCGAGCCGTTCTTCGCGGCGATGATGTTCTGGATGGCGTAGGCAATGGCGGCGACTTCCGAGTCGTGCCACAGCGGCACCTGCGTGCCGTCGGCCTTCTTGTACACGCCCAGGCGCACCGGGCCGCGGTCCCATGCCACCTTGCGCATGTCGGCCAGCGCCCGATCCAGGAAGCCGCCGCGCGCGGACAGCGACAGCAGCCGCATGCTGGCCGTCACCCATTGCTGCGATTCGCCCGTCTGCCCCACCGGCATGAAGAACTCGATCGCCCGATGGCGGCCGTCGGGCAGTTTCAGGAAGGAAACGACGAGGTACAGGTGCTGCTTGCCCTGCTGCGTCCAGTATTCGATCTTCTCGGCGACGGCCGGCAGTTCACCCTTCGGGCGCTTGGCGATCACCATGCGCATCGGGTCTTCCATGAGTGGGGCAAGCACGGCGGCCGGCGCCGGCGTATCCACCTGCAACACCGCACCGACGATGCTGTTCGGCCGGTAGGTGGCCAGACCCTTGAGATTGGCCTTCCAGCCCTGGCGATACAAGTCCTTGAAGTCGTCGTAGGCGTAATCGACCGGCACGTTCACCGTCTTGGAGATGGCCGTGTCGATGAAGGGCTGCACCGCTTTCATCATGGCGATGTGGCTGGCGGCATCCATCTCCATCGCGGAGACGAAGAAACGCGGCAGCTGCGCGGAGTCGCCCCCCAGCGCGCGGTACAGGCGCCAGGCATGGTCTTCCACGTCGTACTCGGTGGTGGTACCGTCGCCTTCGCGCTTCCTGCGGCGATAGGTCCAGGAGAATGCGGGCTCGATGCCATTGGAGGCGTTGTCCGCGAAGGCGAGGCTCACCGTGCCCGTCGGCGCGATCGACAGCAGGTGGCTGTTGCGAATGCCGTGCTTGCGAATCGCGGCTTTCAGCGGCTCATCGAGGCGGCTGGCGAATGTGCCTTCTTCCAGGTACTTCGCGGCGTCGAAGGATGGGAACACGCCCTTCTCCTTGCCCAGCTCGATCGAAGCGGCGTAGGCGGCGTCGCGCATGCAGCGCGTGATGCGAACGGCCATATCGCGGCCCGCTTCCTCGTCGTAGCGCAGGCACATCATCGCCAGCGCATCGCCCATACCGGTGAAGCCGACGCCGATGCGGCGCTTGGCGGCTGCCTCGGCCTGCTGCTGCGGCAGGGGCCAGAAGGTGAGGTCGAGCACGTTATCGAGTGCGCGCACCTGCACCGCGACGGAGGCCGCGAACGCGTCGAAGTCGAACTCGGGCGCGCCGCCGAAGCCGAAAGGCTGGCGCACGAAGCGTGTAAGGATGATCGGGCCGAGGTCGCAGCAGCCGTAGGAGGGCAGCGGTTGCTCCCCGCAGTTGTGCACATAGATGCCGTTGGCGTCGAAGGCATGCACATCGGCGACGGTGACGTCGTATACGTCTTCCGATCCGTCGTCCTCGATGGCGCAGACGGTCGCGGTAAAGCGCTCACGGTTCAGCGCGCGGTTGTAGCTGCCGAGGGCCGTATCGAGGCGCTCCGCTTTGTCTGTGTCGGCAAAGCCGATACGCTCCGCATAAACGCGCAGGTTATCGCCGCTGATCACCAGTTCGTGCTGGGCCTGCGTGTCGTAGCTCTTGGAGCCGCCGCGGCCATCGGGCAGCATTCGTGCAAGGGCAGGGCGCCGGTTGGTGTAGATCGTCGATGCGACGCCCATCCGAAGCAACATTCGCTGCGCGGTTTGCAGCAGCGGCAGGTCACTTTGCGCCAGCCGGACGCTGACGCCCTTCTCGGTGGAGCCTTGCACAGATCCGTCCGTGTCGAACAGGCCGCGCAGCACGCCGGCGCAGAACGCCGACGAGTATTTCTCCATCTCGGGCGTGACTGCCTTGAAGCCGGGCCGCATGCCCACGGCGTGCGCGAGGTTCCACACCGCCTTGCTGGCCATGCGGGCTTCGCCGCGCCCCGCGACGGGTCGCTGGAAGCCCTGGAAATCCGCGCGGTGCGACAGCGTGGCCGCCGCAGCTTGCGCCGCCTGCATGATCCCACTCGCACCTGTGGCGGCGAATGCGGGCGCGCCCTGCGCCACCTGGCGGAGTTCGGGAGCCCACACGGAGATGATGGCCTTGTCGCTCTTGAGCGTGCCGTCGCCGACGAGCAGTCCGAGCAAGTAGCCTTCGGCCTCGCTGCCCTGGCCATCCCAGCCGCCGAACGCGCGGTGGTCATGCAGGATGATTTCGTCGCCTGGCCGTAGCTGCGCCGCGGGCGTCCACTCAGCCTCGATCGCATAACGGGTCTTGCGCGCCACGCGCCGCACTGGATGGTCTGCAGTCAGGCGCAGGCCATGGCCTTCGCGCGTGGACAGTGCCAGCACGCTCTTGTGACCGGTCCTGAAGAAGCCATTGCTTTCGACGCGGCAGGCCTTGCCGTCCACCACGGCGCCGAAGGGGCGGCCGACCAGCTCCGCCACCTGGCGCGGGCCGTCGGTGGTGAGCACCCAGGTGTCCGCCGTGACGCATGGATTCGTCGCCGCGATGCTTTCGCAATAACGCAGGTTGTTGTCGCGGTTGATCGTGTCGGGGAAAAGGATGCCGGGCTCGGCGAAGTCGTAGGCCGACTTCATCACCGTGTCCCACATGTCGGCGGCGGGCAGCGAGCGGTATACCCACAGGCCGTCCTCACGCTGGTAGGCGCCCGCGGCAATCAGCGCGGCACCGGGCCGTGCGCGGTGCACCAGGTCCCACTTGCCGCCGGCTTCCAGCGCCTGCATGAAGGCATTGGGCACGGCGACGGACACATTGAAGTTGGACCAGCGGCCGGGCTTGCGCTTGGCGGTGATGAACTCCATCACGTCCGGATGGTCGATGCGCAGCACACCCATCTGCGCGCCGCGGCGCGCGCCGGCGCTTTCCACCGTGGCACATGAGTGGTCGAACACGTCGATGTAGCTGCATGGCCCCGAGGCGATCGACGCAGTGGCGCTGACTTCGGCGCCGCGCGGCCGGATGCGCGAGAAGTCGTAGCCCACGCCGCCGCCGCGCCGCATCGTCTCGGCGGCTTCGCGCAGTGCCTCGTAGATGCCGGGGTAGCCCTCCGAGTCAACGCCCTGGATGCTGTCGCCCACCGGCTGCACGAAGCAGTTGATGAGGGTTGCCTGCAGCGCGGTGCCCGCCGCGCTCATGATGCGGCCGGCCCCAATGGCGCCGGCCTTCAGGTTGACGAGGAATTTCTGCTCCCACTCCTCGCGCTTGCCTTCGGCCTCCACCGAAGCCAGCGCGCGCGCGACACGGGCGAACAAGTCGTCCGAATCGGTCTCGCCGGGTTTGAGGTATTTTTCCTGAAGGACATCGCGTGTGATCGGTTGGATGGCCAGCACGGCCGGTGCATCATCGCGCTTCATTCGTCGCTTGCTCCATGATTACGCCGGCCGGCACGATGCCGCCCACCAGCCATGCCACCAATTCCTGCGCCGGCCGGATGTTCGGCCCGAACGGCAAGCGGCCCGCGCCGCGGAAAAACAGGCCCTTGTCGGTATGGCCTTCCATCGCGTGGCCCAACACCTTGTCGATGCAGAACTGGCCCCACGCCGCATTACCGTCGCGCAAGCCACAGTGTGACAGGCAATCGAACCACATATTGCAGTGGGGTTTCACGTGCGCGTGCTTTTGCAGCCGCGGCTCCAGCCGCAGGTATTTGTCGAGCCAGGGCGTGCGCACGGCGCGCGCGGGCAGGCCGGCCACGCTGGTGAATTCCACGATATCTTCGGGTTTTGCTTCCGCCAGTATGCGCTTGAATTCGGCGCTGGCGTCGCACTCCTGGGTCACGGCGAAGGCAGTGCCCAGCTGAACCGCGGCAGCCCCCAGGCCCTGCAGGCGGCGCACGTCTTCCAGGCTGGAAATGCCCCCGGCGGGGATGAGAGGAATCTTCAGGCCGGTCTTGTGGAAGAACTCCAGCACTTCCGGCAGCACCACGTCGAAATCGAAGCGCTTGTCGTTCAGATCCGCCACCTTGGCCGCGCCCAGGTGGCCACCGGCCAGCTTGGGATGCTCGATGACGATGGCATCGGGCATGCGGCCCTTCTTTTCCCACTTGCGCACGATCAGCTGCACGCCGCGCGCGTCGGAGAGGATGGGGATGAGGGCGGCCTTGGGGAAATCCTTGGCCAGGTCGGGCAAGTCCAGTGGCAGGCCCGCGCCCACGACGAGCGCGTCGATGCCGCAGGCGAGCGCGTGGCGAGCATAAGCCTCATATTCGCTCACGGCGCGCATGATGTTCATCGCGACCAGGCCGCGGCCGCCGGAAATCTGGCGCGCCTTGGCGATTTCGCGGGACATGCCCACGAGGTTCGCCGCGTCGATCTGCGCCTTGGCCTCCGGCCCCACCAGATGGCCTGTCTGCTCCATCAGGTCCGGGTGGTGCCGGCGCAGGTCCACCGAGGAGATCGTGCCCACCGCGCCGAGCCCGGCAACGGTGCCGGCCAGGCCGCCGGCGGAGATGCCAACCCCCATGCCGCCTTGTACGACGGGCAGCAGCGATTTGCCGCCCAGATCCAGAAGGTTCAGCCCTGATGCGAGAGCCACGGTCCGCAAGGCCGTCGCCACTTCGGCCGGATCGATGTGGGCTGTCGCGCCCGCATCATGAAATAAGCGTTTGTCCATCGTGCTCCACGTTTCTCGCTGGGGTTCAGTTCCGCTCTGCGAGGCTATCGGAGTCGGGATGCCCTCTTCTTGTTGTGCATCAAAGACAGCGGGTATTTCGTCATGTCAGGTATGTAACTGCGCGATCGCCAAGGGAGCCCGCCGGCCAACGCAGGCACAGGTTCAACAATCGACAAGCTGGCCGTCGTGCTCGACGTACGGCTGGTAGGGCCCGGTACCGCTGTTGGACGCGATCGAGGCAGGCACGAACCCGCCTTGCTGCGCGTCGAAGACATGGATCTCGCCCTCCTCGATGACGTAGTGCCAGCCGTGAAGGGTGAGCTTGCCCGCCTCGACGTTGCGCCTCACCATCGGGTAGCCCATCAACCGCTCCAGTTGCAGCACGATGGCACGCTGCTCCGTGCGGCGCATGGCCTCGGGGCCACCCTGCACCGGCAGCAGCGCCTCGTCGGCGAGCTTGAGCCATTCCTTGAGCACCACCGCTTCGTCGGGCACGCCTTCATAGCAGGCGCGGATGGCGCCGCAATGGCTGTGGCCGCAGACGACGATGCGCTCGACGTGCAGGCTGAGGACCGCGAATTCAATGGCAGCGGTCGTTCCGTGCAGGCCATGCGAACCGTCATAGGGCGGCACGAAGGCGCCGACGTTGCGCACGATGAACAGCTCGCCAGGCGAGGCGTCGGTCAGGAGGTAGGGAACGAGCCGCGAATCCGAACAGCCGATGAACAGCGTCTTCGGGTGCTGCCCCTGCGCCACCAGGTCCTGGAACCGCTGCTGGTGGTGCGGGAAATAATCGGACTTGAACCGCCGCAGCCGCTGCAGCAGCTCGTCCGCGGGCGGCGGTTCATTCATTCATTGCACCAGCGGCGAATCCGCGGCCACCAGGGTGATGCCTTCGACCTGCGATTGGCCGGCCAGCAGCTGGATGTACTGGTGCAGGGCCTTGGCGCGCGACTGCTGCGCAAGCTGCACCGCGATGCGCTCTCGCGCTTCCTCGAATGGCAGTTGCCGGCCTTGCTTACGGCCCAACACCTCGACGATGTGGAAGCCGTAGCGGCTGTGCACCAGGCGCGGGCGCAGGCCGATGCCGTGCAGCGGGTCGGTCTGATGGAAGAACTCGTTGCACAGTTCGTCCACGCAGTCTTCCGGGCTCAGCCAGCCCAGCTCGCCACCTTCGGCGGCGCTCGGGCAGTTGGAAAGCTCGCGTGCCAGTTCGGCGAAGCGCTCGGGCGGGCAGTCCTTGCGGGTCAGCTGCAGCAAGGCCTCCTCGGCGCGCACGGCCAGTTTGTGGACATCGACGCCGTTCGTGACGGCGAACAGGATGTGCCGCGCGCGTACCTGGCGGCCGTGCACGTAATGGGTCTTGCGGCCATCGTAGTAGCGACGGCACTCATCCTCACTGGGCTGCTGCGTGGGAACTTCGCGCTCCAGCATCTCGGCGAGCACCTGCTGATCGCCCGCCGACAGCTCGGGAGCGTCCAGGTCACGGTGCCGGGGGAGCAACCCCTGCCGCACGGCCTCTTGGCGTAGCAGCTCGCCCCAGGCGCGCTCGCGCAGTTCGCTCTCTTCGGGCCGTTGGCCTGATGGGTGCAATGCGATGCCGTTGATCGTGGCGACGGGGGTGGCGGCCTTGACTTCGCCGCCACTGCCGCCGCAGGTGCAATTGCAGCCGCCGCCGCAGCCTTGGGATGTGCTCATGTCGTGGTCTTTCCGGGTTCGAGGAACGCGTCGGCCAGCTTAACGGGGGCGGGCGCCGCCGGTTTGACGGAGCTCAAGGGCGACAAGGTTCGACGGGTGCGCACGACCTGGTAGGGCCGGAACAGGTAGCCCACTGTCGCGAAGCCGCTCCACACGTGCACGAGGCGGGTGAACGGGAAGATCAGGAAGAGGGACATCCCCAGGAACATGTGCGCCTTGAAGATCCAGCCGGCGTCGGCCAGCAGCTCCACGCCGCCGGTGCGGAAGGTGACGACGCGCTGCGCCCATTCAGCCAGCTTCATCATCATGCCGCCGTCCAGGTGCTGCGCGGACAGCGGCACGGTGGCCAGGCCCAGCGCGAACTGCAGCCACAGCAGCACCAGCAGCAGGATGTCGCTCTTGCGGGAGTTGATGCGGATGCGCGGGTCAGAGAGGCGGCGGTGCAGCAAGATCGTGACGCCCAGAAAACCGAGCAGGCCGAACAGGCCGCCCGAGATCATTGCCATCAGCTGCTTGTTGCCGGCGGAGATAAAAGGCTCGTACATGAAGTGCGGCGTCAGCAGCCCCGCACCATGGCCGACCAGGAGGAAAAGGATGCCGACGTGGAACAGGTTGCTGCCCCAGCGCAGCTGGCCGCGGCGCAGCAACTCGGACGAATCGCTCTTCCAGGTGTACTGGTCGCGGTCGAACCGGATCAGGCTGCCGAGCAGGAAGACCGTGAGGCAGATGTAGGGGTAGTAACCGAAGAGGAATTGGTTGAGGGCATTCATGCGCGTGCTCCGGGATTGGGAGAGGTCTTGCGGACGATGTGGATGGGTTGCGGTTCGCCGGGTGCGGCCTGGCCTTTGACGGAGCAGCCGTCGAAGACGACCGGCTCGGCCCAGCTCTCGTCCATCGGCTCGTCGTCGGCGACGGGAACGGCCTCCACCTTCTGGCCGGCCAGCTCAAGCACCGCGGCCAGCAGCGTCGCGTAGCGGCTTTCGCGTTTGCGCAGCGCGCTGAAGATGGCGGTGAGGATGTGGCCCATCTCGCCGAGGAACTCGCGCGCCAGTTGCGGCGGTTGCGTGGACGCGAACTCCAGCACCACGCAGAGGTGGTCGGGCAGCTCGTGCGGGCCGAGGATCAGGCCGGACTTCTCGTAAGTCTGCGTCAGGTCGATCATGGCCGGGCCGCGATCGCGCGAGTCGCCGTGCACGTGCTCGAACAAGTGGAGCGAAGTGGCGCGGCCGCGGTCGAACAGTTCGACGTAACGGGCTTCGACCTCGATCGGGTCGGCGTGCGCCATCTCGCCGATGAAGGCACGCAATTCCTCGCGCCGTGCGGCGGGCAGGGCCTTCTCGGCATCGATCGCCGCGGCGAGATCGGGCAGCAGGCCGCGCAGCTTCTCGTCGGGATAGCCCAGCAGCAGCGCCAGCGCGCGCAGGGTGTGTCGGTTGTTTTTCATCTGATTGGCCTAGACGGTGGATTTGATCGGGATGGTGCGGCGCTTGGTGCCGCCGAACAGGCTCGCTTCGGTGCTGCCGTCGGAGCAGCCGTTGCCGAACGAGAAGCCGCAGCCGCCCTTCATGTCGAAGGTGTTCTCGGCGTACTCGCGGTGCGTGCTCGGGATGACGAAGCGGTCCTCGTAGTTGGCGATTGCCATCACCTGGTACATCTCCTCGACCTGGCCGACGGTGAGACCCACTTGCTCCAGCACCCGGGCGTTCACGATGTTGTCCACGTGCTTGGCGCGCTGATAGGCGCGCATGGCGAGCATGCGCTCCAGCGAGCGGACCACGGGCGCTGTGTCACCTGCGGTGAGCAGGTTGGCGAGGTACTGCACCGGGATGCGCATCTCGTGCACGTCGGGTATTTCACCGTTGGCGCCCAGCTGGCCGGCGTTGGCGGCCGACGTGATGGGCGAGAGCGGCGGCACATACCAGACCATCGGCAACGTGCGGTATTCGGGGTGCAGCGGCAGCGCGACCTTCCAGTCCATCGCCATCTTGTAGACCGGGCTGTTGCGCGCGCCTTCAAGCCAGGCTTCGGGAATGCCGTCCTTGCGGGCCTGCTCGATCACGCGCGGGTCATGAGGGTCGAGGAAGATGTTGAGCTGGGCCTGGTACAGGTCCTTCTCGTTTTCCACGCTCGCGGCTTCCTGGATGCGGTCGGCGTCGTACAGCACCACGCCGAGGTAGCGGATGCGGCCCACGCAAGTTTCCGAGCACACCGTGGGCTGGCCCGCTTCGATGCGCGGGTAGCAGAAGATGCACTTCTCGGCCTTGCCGGACTGCCAGTTATAGTAGATCTTCTTGTAGGGGCAGCCCGAGACGCACATGCGCCAGCCGCGGCACTTGTCCTGGTCGATCAGGACGATGCCGTCTTCCTCGCGTTTGTAGATCGAGCCCGAAGGGCACGATGCCACGCACGCCGGGTTCAGGCAGTGCTCGCACAGCCTGGGCAGGTACATCATGAAGGTGTTCTCGAACTGGCCGACCATCTCCTTTTGCACACGGTCGAAGCTGTCGAGGTTGGCGTCCTTGCTGCGTTTGGAGAACTCGCCGCCCAGGATTTCCTCCCAGTTCGGGCCCCATTCGATCTTCTCCATCCGCTGGCCCGTGATCAGGCTGCGGGGGCGCGCCGTGGGCACGGCCTTCATCTCGGGCGCCGACTGCAGGTGGTCGTAGTCGAACGTCGGCGTTTCGCTTCCAGCCGCCGTTCCACTTGCCCTGGTTTTCCCACTCCTTCGGGTAGCCGATGCCGGGCTTGGTTTCGACGTTGTTGAACCAGGCGTATTCCATGCCCGGACGGCTGGTCCAGACGTTCTTGCAGGTGACCGAACAGGTGTGGCAGCCGATGCACTTGTCCAGGTTCAGCACCATGCCGATTTGTGCGCGGATCTTCATGCTGCTGCTCCCACGTTTTCCGTCTCTTCGTCGAGCCAGTCGACCCTGTTCATCTTGCGCACCACGACGAACTCGTCGCGGTTGGTGCCGATGGTTCCGTAGTAGTTGAAGCCGTAGCTGAACTGGGCGTAGCCGCCGATCATGTGGGTCGGTTTGAGCACGATGCGTGTCACTGAGTTGTGGATGCCGCCCCGCGCGCCGGTGATCTCGGAGCCGGGTGTGTTGATGATCTTTTCCTGCGCGTGGTACATCAGCACCATGCCCGGGTTCACGCGCTGGCTCACCACCGCCCGCGCCGCGATGGCGCCGTTGATGTTGAACAGCTCGACCCAGTCGTTGTCCACGATGCCTGCGCGCGTGGCGTCGTCTTCCGACAGCCAGATGACCGGCCCGCCGCGATTCAACGTGAGCATCAGCAGGTTGTCGCTGTACGTCGAGTGGATGCCCCACTTCTGGTGCGGCGTGATGAAGTTCAGCTGAATCTCGGTGTTGCCGTTGGGCTTGATGCCCGCGATGCCGGCAGTCGTCTTCAAGTCCACGGGCGGACGGTAGCTGGCGAAGTTCTCGCCGAACGCCGACATCCACGGGTGGTCCATGAAGAACTGTTGCCGCCCGGTGAGGGTGCGCCATGGGATCAGCTCGTGCACGTTGGTATAGCCGGCGTTGTAAGAGACCTTCTCGCTTTCCAGCCCGCTCCAGGTGGGCGAGGAGATGATCTTGCGTGGCTGCGACTGGATGTCGCGGAAGCGGATCTTCTCGTCCTCGCGGTGCAGCGCCAGGTGGGTGTGGTCGATGCCGGTCTGCTTGCCCAGCGCTTCCCAGGCCTTGACGGCCACGTGGCCATTGGTCTCGGGCGCGAGTTGCAGCACTACTTCGCAGGCGTCGATGTCGGTGTCGATCGAGGGCATGCCCTGCGTGACGCCGGTGTCGGTGACCAAGCCGTTGAGCTGGCCGAGCTGCTCGACTTCGGTCTGCGTGTTCCACGCGATGCCTTTGCCGCCGTTGCCCACCTTGTTCATCAGGGGGCCGAGGGCGCTGAAGCGCTTGTACACGTTCGGGTAATCGCGCTCGACCACCGCGATGTTGGGCGCGGTCTTGCCGGGGATCAGCTCGCAGTCGCCGCGCTTCCAGTCGGCCACGCCGAAGGGTTGCGCCAGTTCGGCGGGCGAGTCGTGCATGAGCGGGCTCAGCACCACTTCCTTCTCCACGCCGAGGTGGCCGGGGCACAGCTCGCTGAATTTCTTCGCGAAGCCCTTGTAGATCTCCCAGTCGCTTTTGCTCTGCCACGCCGGGTCTACCGCGGTGGACAGCGGATGGATGAACGGGTGCATGTCGCTGGTGTTGAGGTCGTTCTTCTCGTACCAGGTGGCAGTGGGCAGCACGATGTCCGAATACAGGCAGGTCGTGCTCATGCGGAAGTCGAGCGTGACCACCAGGTCCAGCTTGCCTTCCGGCGCCTTGTCGTGCCACACCACTTCGGTCGGCTTGGCTTCGTCGAAGCCCAGGTCCTTGCCCTGTACGCCGTGGCTGGTGCCCAGCAGGTGCTTGAGGAAGTACTCGTGGCCCTTGCCGGAAGAGCCCAGGATGTTGGAGCGCCACACGAACATGTTGCGCGGCCAGTTGGCGGGGTGGTCCGGGTCCTCGCAAGACATCTTCAGGGTGCCGTCCTTGAGTGCCTTGACGGTGTAGTCCTTACCGTCCATGCCGGCAGCGGCAGCGTCCTTCACCACCTGCATCGGGTTGGTCTGCAGTTGCGGCGCGGAGGGCAGCCAGCCCATGCGCTCGGCGCGCACGTTGTAGTCGATCATGCTGCCCGCGAAGGCCTTCTTGTCGGCCAGCGGGGAGAGCACTTCTTCCATGCCCAGCTTCTCGTAGCGCCACTGGTCGGTGTGGGCGTAGAAGAAGGAGGTGGAGTTCATCTGCCGGGGCGGGCGGATCCAG
>JAQZBU010000112.1 GCA_029237735.1 Ramlibacter sp.
GGGCGACTGCCACCCGCAGACCATCGAGGTCGTGCAGACGCGGGCGAAACCGCTGGGTATCGACGTGGTGCTAGCCAATTCCGCGCAGGAGTGGGACAAAGCGTTGGACGGGGACTACTTCGCCGTCCTCGTCCAGTATCCCTCCACCAGCGGCCGCATCGACGACCTGCGCGCCGACGTGGACAAGGTGCACGCGAAGCAGGCTTCGTTCATCGTGGCGGCCGACCTGCTGGCGCTGACGCTGCTCGTGCCGCCCGGTGAATTCGGCGCCGACATCGTTGTAGGCACCACGCAGCGCTTTGGCATGCCCATGGGCGCGGGCGGCCCCCATGCCGCATACATGGCCTGCCGCGACGAGATCAAGCGCAACCTGCCCGGCCGGCTGGTGGGCGTGAGCGTCGACGTGCACGGCAACCCCGCCTATCGCCTCGCGCTGCAAACCCGCGAGCAGCACATCCGCCGCGAGAAGGCGACGTCCAACATCTGCACGGCGCAGGTACTGCCTGCCGTGATCGCCAGCATGTACGCGGTCTATCACGGCCCGCAGGGCCTCAAGCGCATCGCGCAGCGCGTGGCCAGCTACACGGCCATCCTCGCGAAAGGCCTGCAGCAGCTCGGCTTCGAGCCGCGCGCGGACGGTGCCTTCGACACCCTGAGCCTGAAGACCGGCGCGCAGACCCAGGCGCTTGCTGCCCGCGCCCGCTCGATGGAAGCCAACCTGCGCGTGTACTGGGGCGAATACCTGTGCATCTCGCTCGACGAGACGACCACGCGAGACGACATCGCGCTGCTGTGGAAAATCTTCGCCCACGAGGGCCAGGCGCTGCCTACGTTCGCCGCGTTCGAGAAGGGTGTGGAGCCGCTGATCCCGCAGGAGCTGCGCCGCACCAGCGAGTTCCTCACCCACCCCGTGTTCAACACGCACCACTCCGAAACCGGCATGCTGCGCTACATCCGCGCGCTCGCCGACAAGGACCTTGCACTGGACCGCAGCATGATCCCGCTGGGCAGCTGCACGATGAAGCTTAATGCCACGAGCGAGATGATCCCGATCACCTGGCCCGAGTTCGCGCACGTCCATCCTTTCGCGCCGGCCGACCAGCTGCAAGGCTATGCCGAACTCGACGAGCAGCTGCGAGCGTGGCTGTGCCAGGCCACCGGCTACGCTGGGATCAGCCTGCAGCCCAACGCGGGCTCGCAAGGCGAATACGCGGGCCTGCTGGCGATCAAGGCGTTCCATGAAAGCAAGGGCCAGGGTCACCGCAACATCTGCCTCATCCCTTCCTCCGCCCATGGCACCAACCCTGCGAGCGCGCAGATGGCGGGGATGCAGGTGGTCGTGGTCGCATGCGACGACAACGGCAACGTGCACTTGCCGGACCTGCAAGCCAAGTGCGAGCAGCACAGCGCCAACCTCGCCTGCGTGATGATCACTTACCCGAGCACGCACGGCGTGTTCGAGACGCAGGTCAAGGAGCTCTGCGCGATCGTGCACGAGCACGGAGGGCGGGTGTACGTGGACGGCGCCAACATGAACGCGCTGGTGGGCGTCGCAGCGCCGGGCGAGTTCGGCGGCGATGTCAGCCACCTGAACCTGCACAAGACTTTCTGCATCCCGCATGGCGGCGGCGGCCCCGGCGTCGGGCCCGTGTGTGTTGTCGAGGATCTCGTGCCCTTCCTGCCGGGCCACAAGACCGGTGGTATCCCTGAACGAGTCGTTGGCGCAGTCTCGGCTGCGCCGCTGGGCAACGCGGCCGTGCTGCCGATCAGCTGGATGTACTGCCGGATGATGGGCGCCGAAGGCCTGAAGCAGGCCACCGAGGTTGCGATCCTCTCGGCCAACTACATCAGCGTGCGCCTGAAGGACCATTACCCGACGCTGTACGCCAGCCCCAATGGGCACGTCGCGCACGAGTGCATCCTGGACCTTCGGCCGTTGAAAGAGGCGAGCGGCGTCACGGCCGAGGACGTGGCCAAGCGCCTGATCGACTACGGCTTCCACGCGCCGACCCTGAGCTTCCCGGTGCCGGGCACGTTGATGGTCGAGCCGACCGAGAGCGAGACGCTGGACGAGCTGGATCGCTTCATCGGCGCGATGATCGCCATCCGCGAGGAGATCCGGCGCATCGAGCGCGGCGAATGGCCGCAGGAAGACAACCCGCTCAAGCATGCGCCGCATACCGCCGCGAGCCTGCTCAAGGGCGAATGGACGCATGCCTATCCGCGCGAGGCCGGCGCGGCGGTACTGGACGAACGGCGGCACGCCAAGTACTGGCCGCCCGTGGGCCGCGTGGACAACGTCTACGGCGACCGCAACCTCTTCTGCAGTTGCGTGCCGATGTCGGCCTACGAATAGTGGCTGTCATTGCGGGCTCGACCCGCAATCCATTGCGGTGTGCTGGCCGACATGGATGCCGGATCAAGTCCGGCATGACAATCGATCAGTGGAACTGACCCTCATCGTCATCGCCGGCGCCGTACTCGCCGGCTTCGTGCAGGGCCTCTCCGGTTTCGGCTTCGGCCTCACGGCGATGTCCCTGTGGGCGTGGACGCTGGAGCCGCAGCTTGCCGCGGCGCTGGCGGTGTTTGGCGGCCTCACGGGCCAGATCATCGCGGCAGTCTCGGTGCGGCGTGGATTCAACCTGCCTCGGCTGCTGCCTTTCGTGCTGGGCGGGCTCTGCGGCCTGCCGGTCGGCATCTACATCCTGCCGCGGCTGGACATTCCCTTGTTCAAGGGACTGCTGGGCCTGTTGCTGGTCGTGATGTGCCCCCTGATGTTCTTCGCCGCCAGGCTGCCGCGCATCACCCACGGCGGGCGTGCCGCGGACGCCGTGGCGGGCGCCGCCGGCGGGATGATGGGCGCTCTCGGCGGGTTCACGGGCGTGATCCCGACCCTGTGGTGCACGGTGCGTGGCTACGAGAAGGACGTGCAGCGCGCGGTGATCCAGAACTTCAACCTGGCGATGCTCGCCGTGACCTTCACGAGCTACTTGTTCACGGGCATCGCGACTCGCGAGATGGTGCCGCTCTTCGCCATCGTGGCGCCGGCGATGCTGGTGCCCTCGCTACTGGGGGCGCGGCTGTACCTCGGAATCGGCGAGACCGCGTTTCGCAAGGTTGTCCTCGGCCTTCTGACGGCATCTGGCGTGGCAATGCTGGTCGCTGCCGTGCCCGTGCTCATCCAGAGAATTTGACGCGCGTTGCGGGGTCTTGAAAACCCGGCGTTCCGCCATTAACTCAGGATCGCGCGAGGCTCCCGCCACGCGCCCAAGCGAATGTTTTCCAGACCCAAAAAGCAAAGGAGCGCAGTGATGATGAACTCATCCTTCAGGCCCGCGGCGGATGTTTTTTCGGAACTCAACCGCCTGCAGGGTGTGCTTGACCAGATGTTCCGGCCGGCCGAGCGGTCGAGCATCCGCGCGCTGACGGGCGCGAGCTTCCCCGTCATCAACGTCGGCACCACGCCGGACACCATCGAAGTGATGGCGCTGGCGCCGGGGCTCGATCCCGCCACGATCCAGCTGAGCGTCGACCGCGGGCTCCTGGTCATCGCCGGCGAGCGCAAGAGCCAGTTGCCCGAGGCGGACGACCGCATCAGCGTGTACGCCCAGGAGCGCTTTTTCGGGAACTTCCGGCGTGTGGTGAGCCTGCCGGACGACGCCGATCCGGGCAAGGTGGACGCCAGCTATCGCGACGGCATCCTGCGGGTGACGGTGGCCAAGCGAGAGTCGTCCAAGCCGCGCCGCATCGAAGTCAGTTGACGCCCACATATTCCAGGAAAGGAGATTGCCATGAACACCGAACTGCAGACCACCGACCGTCGGGAGCCGCAAACGCGCAGCGGCGACGGGCAAGACCGCGACCGCCCGTTCGTGGTGCCGCCGGTCGATGTGTACGAGGACGAAGCCGGCATCACACTGCTGGCCGACCTGCCGGGCGTTTCGCGCGACCGCCTGGGCGTTCGCGTCGATGGCGAAAGCCTGGTGCTCGAGGCCACCGCGTCCACCGCGCAGCCGGAAGGCATGCAGTTGGTCTACGGTGAGGCCCAGGTTCCGTCTTACCGGCGCGAGTTCACGCTCAGCCGGGAACTGGATGCCTCGCGCATCGAGGCCAGCCTCAAGGATGGGGTGCTGCGGCTAGCCATCCCGAAGCTGGAAGAAGCCAAACCCCGGCGCATCGAAGTGCGTGTGGATTGACGCCCGTTCCGGTCCCTTGCCGGCTGCTGGGGCTGCATAAAAAAGTGCACCAGTCGGCCCCCGGCCGGCCCGTGCGGAGGTAAAGTCCGTACGATCATGGTAGAAGCTGTCCGGCGACGGCAAGGAGACCGGAGTTGCCTCTCAAAGCGTTCGTGGTGGAAGACAACGTCTCGATTCGCGAGAGCCTGATCGAAGCCCTGGCCGAACTCACCGGCATCGAGACCACCGGCGTCGCCGGCAACGAGAAGGCCGCCACCGCCTGGCTCAGCAATCCGGAAAACGCGTGGGACATTGCCATCGTCGACCTGATCCTCGAGCCCGGGGGCAGCGGGCTGGGCGTACTCAAGGCAATGAAAGATCGCAAGCCCGGTCGCAAGATGGTTGTACTGACCGGCACCGCCAACCCCGAGGTTCGCCGGCTGTGTGAGTCGCTGGGGTGCGACGGCGTTTTCGACAAGGCGATCGAAACCGATGCGCTCCTGGGCTATTGCCTGGGGCTGTCCAAAGCGGCGGCAGGCTGAAAGAAATGAATAACGCCGCGATTCTCGTGGTCGACGACAACCCGGATCACCTCGAGCTGACCGTGATGGCGCTCGGCGATTGTTGCGATCCCCGGGACATCACAACCGCCACGGACGGTGTCGACGCGCTGGACTACCTGTTCGGCCGCGGCGCCCATGCGGCGCGTGCCACCAGCCAGCAGCCGCGGCTGATCATCCTGGACATGAAGCTCGTGCGGCTGCACGGATTGGACGTGCTCAAGGCCGTTCGCCATGATTCCCGCACTGCCACCATTCCCGTCGTCATGCATTCGTCGTCCACCGAAAAGGGCGACATCGCCGCGTGCTACGCCAATGGCGCCAACAGCTACGTGCGCAAGGCCACCGACTATGACGAGCTGCGGCGCAAGATGCGGCAGGTGCACGACTTCTGGATGACCGTCAACGAACGCTATGGCCCGACGGGCAGCTGACGCGCGGCGTTCAGGCGCCGACGGCGATCTGGCGCAGTGCCTGCTCGAACACTTCGGGGGGCTGGCCACCCTGGATCAAGTGGCGGTCGTTCACGATCACGGACGGTACGGCGTGGATGCCCTGCCCCTGATAGAACTGCTCTCGCTCCCGCACTTCGGCCGCGAACTCCTCGCCCGCCAGGATCTCCCGCGCGCGCACGACATCGAGGCCCGCCTGCGCCGCAACCTGCGCCAGCACTTCGTGATCGCCAGGGCTGCGGCCCTCGGTGAAGTAGGCCTTCAGCAGGGCCCTCTTCAGCGCGTGCTGGCGCTCGCCACCTTCCTGGGCCGCCCAATGCAGAAGCCGGTGCGCGTCGAAAGTGTTGTAGATACGATCGCGACCTTCCTTGCGAAACTCAAAACCCACTGCGGCGCCGCGTTGGCGGATCGCCTCGCGGGCCTGTGCCTGCTGCTCGGGCGTCGTGCGGTACTTCTGCGTGAGGTGTTCCGTGATGTCCTGCCCGGCCGGCGGCATCGCGGGGTTGAGCTCGAACGGCTGGAAATGCAGCTCGGGCTTCACATCACTCTCCAGTCGCCCGAGGGCGCGCTCCAGCGAGGCCAGGCCGATCGCACACCAGGGGCAGGACACGTCGGAAACGAAATCGATCTTCAAATGCTTCATGCAAGGCACTGTAATGGCTTTCAGTCGCCCACGCTGCCCGTGACCGGCAGCACGATGCCGGTGATGTAGCTCGAACAGACGGGCGATGCCAGGAACACATAAGCCGGGGAGAGTTCCTCGGGCTGCGCGGGCCGCTTCATGTCCGTCTTCTCGCCGAACTTTGCTACCTTGTCGGCCGGCGCATCGGCGGGGTTGAGCGGCGTCCATACCGGGCCCGGCGCGATCGCGTTCACCCGTATGCCCTTGTCGATCAGGTTGCTGGCCAGAGACATCGTGAACGCGTGGATCGCCCCCTTGGTTGCCGAGTAATCGAGCAGGTGCGAGCTGCCACGCAAGCCCGTCACCGAGCCGGTATTGATGATGCACGCGCCCTTCTTCAGGTGCGGGATCGCCGCGCGTGCCATGTAGAAGTAGCCGAAGATGTTGGTCTTCATGGTCTCCTCCAGCCGCTCGTCCGAGACGTCCTCCAGCTTGTCGGCATGCAGCTGGAATGCGGCGTTATTCACCAGGATGTCCAGGCGGTCGAATTCCTGCACCGTGCGCTCCACGGCCTGCTTGCAGAACTTCGAATCCTTCACGTCGCCCGCGATCAGCAGGCACTCGCGCCCTTCTTTCTCGACGTAGCGCCTGGTCTCCTGCGCGTCCTCGTGCGAGTTGAGATACACGATGGCAACGTCGGCGCCTTCACGCGCGTACAGCACCGCGACGGCCCTCCCGATGCCGGAATCTCCCCCGGTGATGAGCGCGACCATGCCCTTGAGCTTGCCACTGCCGCGATAGTCGGGTGCGAGGAAGCGCGGCTGGAGGTCCATATCCGCCTCGACGCCCGGCTTGGCCATATGTTGCGCCGGCATCGGGGGTTCTGGCTGTTCGCGCGGGCCGGCCTGCACGGCCTTCTGTTTCTTGCCGCCCTCGCCGCTCGCCTCGGTCTTGGCCTCGTCCTTGCGATCCTGCTCGCGCTGCAGTTCGCGCTGTTTCTCGCCGGTCGCTTCGGCGGACTTTCTTTCCAGGTTCCTAGCGGTGGGTTTGGCCATGTGCTGCTCCTTCTGGCGAAGAAGACACTATGGCCCGCACCGCGCCCACGGCGTGTCGAACGGCGCGAACGCCCGCCGTAGGAAGCGGACTACGGCTATACGTGACCGAGAACCGGATGCGGCTCGTATGGCGCCTCAAGCCTGGCGATCTCGTCCCCAGTGAGGTGAACGTCGATCGCGGCTGCGGCCTGGTCGAGTTGATAGGTCTTGCTGGCGCCGACGATGGGCGCGGTGATGCCCTTGTGCATCAGCCACGCATACGCCAGCGTGGCGTTGCTCACGCCCTTCTTCGATGCCAGCTTCGTCAGCGTCTCTACCACCTTGAAATCGCTCTTGCGATAGTAGTAGTTCTGCGCGATGTCGTCGGTCTTGGCGCGGCTCGTCTCGCCCGCCTCCTTGTCGCCGGGCTTGCGGTTTCCAGCGAGGAACCCCCGGGCCAGCGGGCTCCAGGGGATGAGCGCCACGCCCTGGTCGCGGCACAGCGGGATCATCTCGCGCTCCTCCTCGCGGTAGGCCAGGTTGTAATGGTTCTGCATGCTGGCGAAAGGGGTCCAGCCATGCTGGCGGGCGATCTGCTGCATCTTCGCGAATTGCCACGCGTACATGCTGCTCGCGCCCAGGTAGCGTACCTTGCCCGCCTTGACCACGTCGTGCAGGGCCTCCATGGTTTCCTCCATCGAGGTGGCTTGGTCGAGGCGATGAATCTGGTAGAGGTCGATGTAGTCGGTGCCCAGCCGTTTCAGGCTGGCATCCACCGCATGGAAGATGCGCTTGCGCGACAGGCCGTCCATGTTGGGCCGCCGGTCTGGCTTGCCCGCGCTGCTGGCACCGCCCTTGAATCCCAGGTCCACCGGGTAATACACCTTGGTGGCGATCGCGATCTCTTCGCGCTTGCAGAACTCGCGCAGGAACTTGCCCGTCTGCACTTCGCTCTCGCCGGCGGAGTACAGGTCGGCCGTGTCGAAGAAGTTGATTCCCAGCTCGACGGCATGTTTGACTACCGGGCGGGCCGCTTGCTCATCCATTACCCACGGGCGCCACTGCGGCGAGCCGTAAGTCATCATTCCCAGGCAGATCCGCGAGACTTCCAGGCCAGTTTTGCCCAGGCGCGTGTATTGCATGCTTGTTTCTCCTCGAAGCCCAGCACTTTAAGGGTTTCGAGGCCATCATGCCCGAGGCCGGGTCAACCGGCGTGCGGCAACTTCTGGCTGAGGTACCTGCGCACTTCATGGACCTGGTGGCCGGCATGGTGGACGGCTTCGCGCAACTGGTCGATGCTCACATCGAAAATGCGGCACCAGTAAGCCACATCCATCTGCTGCGTCAGGTCGATGCGCTGGGCCACGGCGGTGTTGGAAGTATCGTCCATGCAATGCTCCTTGCAGGTGAGTTGCTGGTGAGCCTTGTTCTGATCGTCATTCAGGCACGCAAGTTCCTTGACAGCTCCTGTAGGCGCGAAGGATCCACAGGCTTGGTCCAGTGGTCGTCGAAGCCCGCCTCGGCCGCGCGCCGCTTGTCCTCGTACTGGCCCCAGCCCGTCAATGCAATCAGCCGCGGTTGCCGCATGCCGGGCACACGGCGCAGTTGCCGCGCGACCTCATAGCCGCTCAGGTCCGGCAGCCCGATGTCCAGCAGAACCACATCGGGCTTGAACTGGGGGGCACGGGCAAGCGCCACAGTGCCGTCATGCGCGACCAGGACTTCATTGCCCATCATCCGAAGGAGTTCGGCGAGCGTATCGGCGGAATCCCTGTTGTCGTCCACCACCAGCACGCGTCGCCGTGTCAGCGGCCCACTGCGCGCCGCCGCGTTTTCGGCCGGCTGCGTTGGATGGAACGCGCCGTCCTGGGTGCGGGGCAGGTATACGATGAATTCACTGCCCTTGCCCAGGCCCTCGCTGCGCGCTTCTACCCATCCGCCATGCAGGCGCACCAGGCCCTCGACGAGCGACAGGCCGATCCCCAAGCCACCCTGGCTGCGTTCCGCCGGATGTGTCACCTGAGTGAACAGCGTGAACACCGTGCCCAGCATTTCGGACGGGATGCCTGCGCCGTTGTCGCGGATACGCACCACGAAGCGCTCCGGCTCGGCGTCGACCACCACCTCGATGCTGCCGCCCTGCCGCGTGTACTTGGCCGCGTTGTTGAGCAGGTTCGAGAACACCTGCGCCAGGCGCACCGGGTCCGCATAGAGGTCGGTCGAAACGTCGGGGAAGCGCACCGACAGCTTGTGCTGCGCGGCCTCGATGTGCGGGCGGCTCGTCTCCAGCGCGCTGCCCAGGATGGCCACCAGGTTGGTGTGCTGCATCTTCAGCTCGATCTTGCCGGTGTTGATGCGCGAGACGTCCAGCAGGTCATCCACCAGGCGCGTGAGCTGGCCAACCTGGCGCTCGATCATGTCCGCCATCTGCTCCACGCGCCGCACGTCGCCGGGCAGCCGCTTGATGATGGTCAGGCCGTTCCACACCGGTGCCAGCGGGTTGCGCAGCTCGTGCGCGAGCGTCGCCAGGAACACATCCTTCGCGCGGTCCGACTCACGCAGGGTCTGCAGCAAGGTGGCGTTCTCGATCGCGACCGCGGCCCGGCCGGCCAAGTCCTGCGCGAGCGCGAGATCGTCCGCCGTGTACCGCCGTCCCGACTCCGCCGTCACGAAGGCGATGGCGCCCAGCGTGCGGCCACGCACCGCGAGCGGCACGCCGATGTACGAGCGCAGGCCCAGGCTACGCAGGGCCGCGAGGTGATCGGGATCGCGCACGGCGGCGGCCAGCATTTCGTCGGAAATGTCTTCGACGAGTTCGGGTTGGCCCGTCCGCAGAATGTTCCAGACACCGCCGCCGGCGATGCGGTCGGCATCAGGCGGAAAGCGCCGATACAGCTCCCTGGCGATGTCAAGCTTGGCCGGATCGACATGGGCCACGGCCACCCGCTGCACCGTGTTCGTATCGGCGAGCATGTCGATCGCGCACCAGTCGGCGAATCTCGGCACGGCCATGTGCGCGATCTTGTCGAGGGTCGCCTGGCCATGCATACGCCGGCAACGGCCCAGGGCTCGCCGTTGTCATCGGTGAGGATCCTGCCCCGCCCTTCCAGCCAATGGATGCTCGCGTCCGGCCACTGCACGCGATACTCCACTTGCTGCTCGCTCTCGCGCTTGAGCGTTCCGCGCAGCACGCGCGCGACCTGTTCCCGGTCCTCCGGGACAACGAGGTTGTAATACTCCGCCATGGGCAGTGGCCGGGTGTCGGGCGGCAGCCCGTGAAGCACGTGCATGCCTGGCCACCACCTGATCTCGTGCGTCTTCAGGTCCGCCTGCCAGACGGCCATGCCGCCGGTTTCGACGGCAAGCTGCAGGCGCGCTTCGCCGGCCGCCAGCACGTGATTGAGTTCCTGCAGGCGGGCTTTGGCCAGTCGCTCTTCGGTGCGGTCCCGCAGGATCTTCACATAGCCGATGATCGCGCCTCCATCGTCCCGCAGCGGCATCAGCTCGCCTGACGCCCAGAATCTTTCGCCGTTCTTGCGCTGGTGCCAGCGCTCGTCGGATGCTCGCCCCCGGGCGCGGGCGTTCTCCATTTCGCGCTCTACCGCGCCGGACGCGACGTCCTCGGGCGTGAAGAAGCGGTGCACTGTCTGGCCCCGCATTTCCTCCTCGGTCCAGCCCAGCACGCGATACGCCCCCTCGTTCCAGCTCAACACGCGCCCCTGAACGTCGGCCCCGACGATCGCGTAGTCGACCGCACTCTCGACAATCTGCCGGTAGTGGTCTTCGGCGACGGTAGGAAGGAGGGGCTCTGCGTGCGACATGGCGGAAGGCTGCAATGTCCAGCCTAGCGCGAACGAGGAGTTTCAGGTGAAACGCGCCGCCCCGGCATAGGGCCCGGATGGACTTTTTTTAAAGGGTGCGGCCGAGCTGGCTCGACCACGGCCGAGCAGCGCCGGGCGCCAGCCGGCGCTCAGAGGAACGACGAGGCGATGGCCGCGACCGGCGGCGTGACGTCGCCGTTCTGGGCGCGCTGGCGCAAGGCATGTTCCATCACGACCAGCGCCAGCATCGCCTCGGCGATCGGTGTGGCACGGATGCCCACGCAGGGGTCGTGCCGGCCTTTGGTGACGACCTGCGCCGCCTCGCCCTTCAGGTTGATCGTCTCGCGCGGCGTGATGATCGAGCTCGTGGGCTTGATCGCGATGGATACCTCGAGGTCTTGCCCGGTGCTGATGCCGCCCAGCACGCCGCCGGCGTTGTTGGTGCGGAAGCCGCGGGGGGTCGGCGAGTCGCCGTGGGTGGTGCCGCGCTGCGCGACGCTCGCGAAGCCCGCGCCGATCTCGACGCCCTTCACGGCGTTGATGCCCATCATCGCGTAGGCGATGTCGGCATCGAGCTTGTCGAACAGGGGTTCACCGAGGCCCACGGGTACCCCCGAAGCCGTGACGCGGATGCGTGCCCCGCATGAGTCGCCCGCCTTGCGCAGGCTGTCCATGTACTCTTCGAGCGCGGCTACGTCGGCCACCGGCGCGAAGAACGGGTTGTTCGGCACGTGGTCCCAGCTCTCGAAGGGGATGGCGATATCGCCGATCTGCTGCATGCAGCCGCGAAAAGCCGTGCCGTATTTTTCGCCGAGCCACTTCTTCGCGACCGCGCCCGCGGCCACCATGGGCGCCGTGAGGCGCGCCGAGGCCCGGCCACCGCCCCGCGGGTCGCGCAGGCCATACTTCTGCAGGTAGGTGTAGTCCGCGTGGCCGGGTCGGAAGGTCTGCGCGATCTCCGAGTAATCCTTGCTGCGCTGGTCGGTATTGCGAATGAGAAGCCCTATCGGCGTGCCGGTGGTCTTGCCCTCGTACACGCCCGAGAGGATCTCGACCTTGTCTTCCTCCTGGCGCTGCGTGACGTGGCGGCTGGTGCCGGGGCGCCGGCGGTCGAGATCGGGCTGGATGTCCTCGGCGGACAGCGCCATCCCGGGCGGGCAGCCGTCGATCACGCAGCCAATGGCCGGGCCGTGCGACTCGCCGAAGTTGGTGACTGCGAAAAGTGTGCCGAAAGTGCTGCCGCTCATAAAAAATATGCACCCGGATCGCCCTGCGATTCCTGAGTGGCTTGATCAGGTTCCCAAGTGTATTGCAGCGCGCATCCACCATGAAAAAGGCCGGATTCGCTCCGGCCATTTTTCAAAGCGAGGGGCCTGATGGCTGTTCCTCGCCGCCGGGCCAGTCGCGAATGTAGGCCTTGAGCATGCGGTTCTCGAAGTTCTGGCTGTCCACGACCGCCTTCGCGACGTCGTAGAAGCTGATCACGCCCATCAGCACGCGACGGTCCATGACGGGCATGTAGCGCGCGTGGCGCTCCAGCATGATGCGGCGGATTTCGTCCAGCTCGGTCTCGGAGGTGCAGGTGACGGGTTGGTCGTCCATGGCAGAGCGCACCAGCGCATTGCCGACGGCGCCACCGTTCTTGACGATGCACAGGATCACCTCGCGGAAGGTAAGCATGCCAACCAGCTCGCCGTGTTCCATCACGACGAGTGAGCCGATGTCCTTCTCGGCCATCACGTTGATCGCATTGGCCAGGGGCTCCTCCGGCGTGACCGTGTACAGGGTGTTGCCCTTGACGCGAAGGATGTCGCTGACTTTCATGGCCGTCTCCTCGAGTGATGCCGCGGTGACCCGCCGATGGAACAATATAGCCCACAATCACGGGCAGTTCCATAGAGTCTATTCATTGAGGAGGCATAGCAATGCCCGGTTACTCCGACCCCGGCTTCGACACTCTGGCCCTGCACGCCGGTGCGTCGCCCGACCCTGCCACCGGCGCCCGCGCGGTCCCCATCCACCTGACCACGTCGTTCGTGTTCGAGTCCAGCGACCACGCGGCAGCCCTCTTTAACCTGGAGCGATCGGGCCACGTCTATTCGCGCATCAGCAACCCGACCAACGCGGTGTTCGAGCAGCGCATGGCGGCGCTCGAAGGCGGCATCGGCGCCATATCCACTGCCAGCGGCCAGGCGGCGTTGCACCTTAGCATCGCCACGGTGATGGGCGCGGGCTCGCACATCGTCGCCAGCACGGCACTGTACGGCGGCTCGCAGAACCTGCTGCACTACACCATGCGTCGCTTCGGCATCGACACGACCTTCGTCAAGCCCGGCGACCTTGACGGATGGCGCGCCGCAATACGGCCGAACACCAAGCTGCTGTTCGGCGAAACGGTGGGCAACCCCGGCCTGGATGTGCTGGACGTGCCCGAGGTGGCTGCCATCGCGCACGAGGCCGGCGTGCCCCTGCTCGTGGATTCGACTTTTACGACGCCTTACCTGATGCGGCCCTTTACGCTGGGTGCGGACCTCGTTTACCACTCCGCTACCAAGTTTCTCTCGGGGCACGGCACCGTGATCGGGGGCGTGGTGGTGGACGGCGGCAGCTTCGATTGGGATAAATCGGGCAAGTTCGCGGAACTGTCGGCGCCTTACGAAGGCTTCCACAACATGGTGTTCACGGAAGAATCGACAGTAGGCGCCTTCCTGCTGCGGGCGCGCCGCGAAGGCCTGCGCGACTTCGGGGCGTGCATGAGCCCGCACACGGCCTGGCTCATCCTGCAGGGCGTCGAGACCCTGGCGCTGCGGATGGAAAAGCACATGAGCAACACCCGCAAGGTCGTGGAGTTCCTGGCAGCCCATCCGTTCGTCGCGCGAGTCGGCCACCCGATGCTTGAGTCCCACCCCAGCCACGCGCTCGCGCAAAAACTGCTGCCGAAGGGCGCGGGCTCGGTGTTCAGCTTCGATATGAAGGGCAATCGCGAGCAAGGCAAGAAATTCATCGAGGCCCTCAAGGTGTTCAGCCATCTGGCCAACGTCGGCGACTGCCGCTCGCTGGTCATTCACCCCGCCAGCACCACGCACTTTCGCATGACCGATGAAGCTCTCGCGGCGGGCGGAATCAATCAGGGGACGATCCGGCTGTCGATCGGGCTGGAAGATCCGGACGATCTCATTGACGACCTGAAGCGCGCCCTGAAGGCGGCGGAGAAGTCAACCTGACTGGAGAAGCCATGTACCTGCAAGTCAACGGCCACAACACCTACTGCTACACGGGCGGCAAGGCTTTCGATGCCACAAGGCCGACCGTCGTGTTCATCCACGGCGTGCTTCACGACCACAGCGTCTGGATCCTGCAGACACGTTACTTGGCAAACCATGGCTGGAACGTGCTGGCGGTGGACCTGCCCGGCCATTGCAAGAGCGAAGGCGAGGCGCCGTCCACGGTCGAGGAAGCGGCCGTCTTCATCGGGGCGCTGCTCGATGCGGCCGGTGCGGCCAAGGCGGCGCTGGTGGGCCACAGCTGGGGCTCGCTCATTGGGCTGGAGGCGGCCGCGCGGTTGAAGGAACGGGTCACGCACCTGGTGCTGGTGGGCACCGCCTACCCGATGAAGGTGTCGCCGGCCCTTCTGGAATCCTCCCTGAACGACCCGATGAAGGCGCTGGAGATGATCAACGTGTTCTCGCGCAGCACGCTGGCCGCGCCCCCGTCGGCGCTGGGCCCCGGCACCTGGGTCTACGGCACGAGCATGGCGCTCGGGCGACGGGTGCTGGCCTCCAATCCGCGCGTGAACGTGTTCCATCGAGGCTTCAAGGCCTGCGACAGCTACGCCAACGGGGAGGCGGCGATCGCCGCAATCACCTGCCCCGTGCTGTTCGTGCTGGGCGCGGTGGACCAGATGACGCAACCCAAGGCAGCGCAGGCGTTGATCGCAATGGCGAAGGAAAGCGGCAAGTCGGTCAAGGTAACAACTCTCCCGGTGGGCCACCACCAGATGACCGAAACGCCCGACGCCACGCTCTTCGCGATTCGCGACTTCCTCAAGGTATGAGCAGCGGCTTTACGATCACGCAGCCCATGACTGCGCAACGCGCGCGCGAGATCGCGGCCGCGTTCGACCTGCGCGCCTTGCCCGCGGATTTCTACGCCAATCCTTACCCTGTGTATGCGCTGTTGCGCGAGACCGAGCCCGTGAAGCGCATGCCGGACGGTTCGTACTTCCTCACGCGCTACGACGACCTGGTGGCGGTATACCGCGACGCGCAAACCTTCAGCTCCGACAAGAAGGTGGAATTCACGCCCAAGTACGGCGCGGGCTCGCCATTGCTGGAGCACCACACCACAAGCCTGGTCTTCAACGACCCGCCGCTGCACACCCGCGTGCGCAAGCTCATCATGGGCGCCCTGACGAGGCGCGCGATCGCGGAGATGGAACCCGGCCTGATCGCGCTGGTAGACAGCCTGCTGGATCGCATCGAGGGCCAGGGCGGCGGTGACCTGATCGAGGACTTCGCCTCGGCCATCCCGGTGGAGATCATCGGCAACCTGCTGGGCGTTCCGCACGAGGACCGCGGGCCGTTGCGCGGCTGGTCGCTGGCCATCCTCGGCGCGCTCGAACCGAAGCTCACACCCGAGCAGGAGGCACTGGGCAACCGCAGCGTCTCGGAATTCACGGCCTACCTGAAAGATCTCGTTGCGCAGCGGCGCGCGCACCCCGGCGATCCGGAACACGACGTGCTGACCCGCCTGATCCACGGGGAAGGGGCCGGGGAGCGCCTGGGCGAAACCGAGCTACTTCAGAACTGCGTCTTCATCCTCAACGCCGGCCATGAGACGACGACGAACCTGATCGGCAATGCGCTGGTGGCGTTGCAGGAATGGCCCGATGAGAAGGCCGCGCTGCTCGAGAGGATGTCGCGGCTTGCGCCGGATTCAGCCGCACTGGAAGCCGACCTCAGCCTCGCGGTGGACGAGTTCCTGCGCATCGAATCGTCGAACCAGCTTGGCAACCGGCGTGCGCTTCGCGCCTGCCAGGTGGGCGGCGTGGCGTTGGAGGAAGGCGCTCTGGTGACGCTGTGCATCGGCGCGGCCAACCGCGACCCTGCGCAGTTCACCGACCCGGACCGGCTCGACCTTCGCCGCGAGAACAACCGCCACCTTGCGTTCGGCTTCGGCATCCACCAGTGCGCGGGGCTGAGCCTGGCGCGGCTGGAAGGGCGTATCGCCATCGGCCGCTTCCTGCGGCGCTTCCCGAATTACCGCCTCACGGCAGCACCAGTGCGCGGCGGACGCGCGCGCTTTCGCGGCTTCCTGCACGCACCGTTTGCGCTGGCCTAGACGACGTCCTTCAGGTACACGGCCGAGAGCCGGCCGCTCTTCCATAGCTTGGCGGTCGCTTCCGAGTGCGGCAACAACAGGTGCCGCATCAGCGGCTCCAGCGCCGTCGCTTCGGCGTCCGCCAGCAGGATGTAGCGCGTCCCCTCGTCGTCATCCACTTCGTTGACGCGGCCGATCCAGTCCAGTGACACCAGGGTTTCAAGCACGGGCTCGAGCGCCAGCGAATCCACTTCGAGAGACTGCGCGAGGTCGGTGGCGCTCATGCCGCGTCGGGCCGAGGACCGGGCACGATGCAGGTGCTGCAGCACTTCGAGCGCCAGCTGGAACTGCCAGCCATGCCCGCCGCCACGCCGGCGCGTGCCCGCCACCAGGCTTGGAAGGTAGGCCGCGATCACGGCCCCGAGCAGCGCGATGACCCACACGACATAGATCCAGACGAGCAGGATGGGGAGCGTCGCGAATGCGCCATACACCGCCGAATAGGCGGGTACCTTTCCGATGTACAGGGCCAGCAACTGCCTGGCCACCTCGATGCCCGTCGCCGCGAAGAGCGCCCCAGACCAGGCGTGGCCTCGCCGCACGGGCGTGTTCGGCACGTAGCGGTACAGGGCCGCCAGGCCCGCGGCGAGCAGGAGGAACTCGATGACGTCCAGCAACACCTTCACGGTTCCCGGCATGCCCGCGACGAGACCGCGCGAGGCCGAGAGCACGTACGAGCTCATGCTGAGGGATGCGCCCAGCAGCAGCGGCCCGAGCGTCATCACCGCCCAGTACACCAGCACGCGCTGGCCGAGCGGGCGCGGCCGCTTGACGCGCCAGATACCGTTGAGTGTCTTGTCGATGGTGAGCACCAGGGCGAGGGCTGTGACAAACAGGGCCGCCAGGCCAACTGCCCCCAGCCGGCTGGCCTTGCCGGCAAACTGGTTAAGGTAGCCCAGCACCTGCCGGGCGATCGAATCGGGGATGAGGCTTTGCACCAGCCAGGCCTGCAGCGCGTCCTGTAGCTTGCCGAACATCGGGAAGGCCGTGAACACCGCCAGCGCCACCGTGAAGAAAGGCACCAGCGCCATCGTGGTTGTGAATGTCAGGCTGCTCGCCGTGAGGCCCAGGCGGTCCTCGCGGAAGCGTTCGCCGAGCGTCACAGCGGTGGACTTCCACGGAAAGTTGGAGAGTTCCTCGAGAAGTTGCCGGGCGTCCATCGCCGCTATGATGCCATCGCCATGCAAGCTTCCGATTCCACACTCTCCGAGCCCTCGAGCGCCGTCGCTTTTACGCGCTGGCTGGCGGTGGGCAGCCTGCTGGGCCTGATCGTGCTGGGGCTCGCATGGGAGCTATGGCTGGCGCCGCTGCGCCCGGGCGGCTCGTGGCTGGTGCTCAAGGTCCTGCCGCTATGCCTGCCGCTGGCGGGGCTGCTGCGCCACCGCATGTACACCTATCGCTGGGTCAGCCTGATGGTGTGGATCTATTTCACCGAGGGCGTGGTGCGCGCCTGGAGCGACCGCGGACTGAGTGCGCAGCTGGCGCTGCTAGAGGTGATCCTGTGCGTCGCGTTGTTCGTGGCGTGCGTCATGCACGTGAGAATCCGGCTGCGAAAGGCAAAGTCATGAATCAACTCATCGCGCAGCTGAAAGCGGCGGTCGGCGACAACAACGTGCTCGCCGGCGGCGATCTGGGCGCCTTTGAACAGGACTGGCGCAAGCGGACTCGCGGCAAGGCGTTGGCCGTCGTGCGGCCCGCGACGTCGGCCGAAGTCGCGCAGGTAGTGGCCGCCTGTGCCGCCGCGGGTACCTCCATCGTTCCGCAGGGCGGCAACACCGGTTTGGTGGTGGGCTCGACCCCCGATGAATCGGGAACGCAGGTCGTGCTGAGCCTGCAGCGCATGAACGCGGTGCGCAACATCGACCCCGCCAACATGACGATCACGGTGGAGGCGGGCTGCATTCTGCAGACGGCGCAGGAGGCCGCGCACCGCGCGGGCTTGCTCTTTCCGCTGAGCCTCGCGGCGGAGGGGAGTTGCACCATCGGCGGCAACCTGGGCACCAACGCGGGCGGCACGCAGGTCGTTCGCTACGGCAACGCGCGCGACCTGTGCCTCGGCCTGGAAGTGGTGACGGCGCAAGGCGAGATCTGGAACGGCCTCACGGGCTTGCGCAAGGACAACACAGGCTATGACCTGCGCGACCTGTTCGTGGGCAGCGAGGGCACGCTGGGCGTCATCACCGCCGCCACAATGAAGCTGTATCCCCTGCCTGCCGCCACGCTCACGGCCTGGGCGGCGGTGCCGTCGATGGACGACGCGGTGCGCCTGCTCGGGATGGCGCACAGGCACCTCGGTGCGGGGCTGACCGGCTTCGAGGTGATGGGGCAGTTTGCCCTCGGCCTGGTCGCACGCCACTTTGCGCAGATGCGCGTTCCGCTCTATGAGCAAAGCCCCTTCTGCGTCCTGCTGGAGAACTCGGACAGCGAATCCGAACTGCACGCCCGCACGCAGTTCGAGCGCCTGCTGGAAATGGCGCTGGAGGAAGGCTACGCCACCGACGCCGTCGTCGCGGAGAACCTCACGCAGGCGCACCAGCTGTGGCACATCCGGGAAACGATCCCGCTTGCCCAGGTCGAAGAGGGCCTGAACATCAAGCACGACATTTCCATCCCCATTTCGGCGATTCCCCGCTTCTGCGAAGAGACAGATGCATTGTTGGCGCAGGCCATCCCGGGAGTGCGGTTGGTCAACTTCGGCCACCTCGGTGACGGCAACCTGCACTACAACGTGCAGGCGCCGCGGGGCGTCGACTCCGCCGCATTCCTGCGCGAGCAGGAGGAGCACGTGAACAAATTGGTATATGACTCGGTGCGCCGGTTCGGCGGATCGATCTCCGCAGAGCACGGCGTCGGCAGCCTGAAGTTGCACGAGCTCGAAGAGCATAAGTCGCCAGTGGCGCTTGGCATGATGCGCGCGATCAAGCGGGCGCTGGACCCGCGAAACATCATGAACCCCGGCCGCGTCCTGCGCATATAATATGCGCATCAAAACTGGAGGCGCATCATGCCCAGGTTCGACAATGCACCCAAGAAAGCTACCAATCTTTCACTCAACTCCAAAGTGCTGGAGGCCGCGCGTGAAATGGGTATGAACGTATCGCAGACTGTGGACGAACTGCTGGCCGCGGAAGTCAAACGACGCTATTGGGAGCGTTGGAACGAGGACAACAAGGAAGCCATCGCAGCATACAACGTCCGCATTGCCAAAGAGGGCCTGCCGCTGGCGAAATACCGGACGTTCGCCCGCAGTCTGGGCGATGGAAAGAAGGGCTGAGCCTTGGCGCGATTCGACGTTTATGCCAACCCGGATACGGAGGAGCGCAAGCACGTGCCCTACTTGCTGGACGTGCAAAACGACTATCTACACGGACTCGATACCCGTGTCGTCATTCCCCTATGGAACGCCAGTGCCCTGCCCCTGCGCGCCAAGGGACTCAATGGCGAGCTCGACGTGGCAGGCAAGACGGTGGTGATGGAGACGGCAGCAATCGGCGCAATCCCCACCGGCGAGCTGCGCCGTCCGGTTGGCAACCTGGCCCACCAGCAACTCACTATCCAGGACGCGCTGGACAGCCTGTTCGGTTCCTATTGAAATGATCCACCGCCCCGTCCGCTCCCAATACGAAGACTTCATGCGCCATGTGTACACGCATGGCACGCCCAAGACCGACCGCACCGGCACGGGCACGCGCAGCGTGTTCGGCTACCAGATGCGCTTCGACCTGAACGAGGGCTTCCCGCTGGTGACGACCAAGAAGGTGCACCTCAAGTCCATCATCCATGAGCTGTTGTGGTTCCTGGAAGGCTCCAGTGACAACAACCGCCTGCGCGAGCGCGGCGTCACGATCTGGGACGAATGGGCGAAGCCCGATGGCGACCTGGGCCCGGTGTACGGCGTGCAGTGGCGCAGCTGGCCCACACCTGATGGAGGCCACATCGACCAGATCGCCGAGGCGGTGAAAACCATCAAGACCAACCCGGATTCGCGCCGAATCATCGTGAGCGCCTGGAACGTCGCCGACATCCCGAAGATGGCGCTGGCGCCGTGCCACGCGTTCTTCCAGTTCTACGTTGCCGACGGCAAGCTCTCGTGCCAGCTATACCAGCGCAGTGCCGACATCTTCCTGGGCGTGCCGTTCAACATCGCGAGCTATGCATTGCTCACGCACATGATGGCGCAGCAGTGCCACCTGGGCGTGGGCGACTTCATCTGGACCGGCGGCGACTGCCACATCTACAGCAACCACCACGAGCAGGTCGAACTGCAGTTGAGCCGCACGCCGTTCCCCTACCCCGTCCTGAACATCAAGCGCCAGCCGGCGTCCATCTTCGAGTACGAATACGAGGACTTCGAGGTGCAGGATTACCAGTGCCACGCCCCGATCAAGGCGCCGGTGGCTGTCTGACCGCATGAAGCTGGGATTGATCCTCGCGCGCGCGCGCAATGGCGCGATCGGCAAGGACGGCGTGATGCCCTGGCACCTGCCCGAGGACCTCGCGCACTTCAAGAAGGTCACGCTCGGCTGCCCCGTCATCATGGGGCGCAAGACCTGGGATTCACTGCCCCCGAAGTTTCGCCCCCTGCCCGGACGCGCAAACATCGTGATCACGCGCCGGGCCGACTGGCAAGCCGAAGGCGCGACACGCGCGGCGTCGCTGGCGCAAGCACTGGCGCTTTGCGGCGATGTGCCCGCGGCTTGGGTGATCGGCGGCGCGCAGATCTATGCGCAGGCGAAGGCGATGGCACATGTCGCGGAAGTCACGGAGATAGATGCGGATTTCGCGGGCGACGCCTTCGCCCCGGATTTCAGCGAGGGCTGGAAGGAAGTCGCTCGCGAGCACCACCAATCGGCGGGCGGGCTGGCATTCAGCTTCGTCACGTACCTGAACATAAGCGCCACGCAGCCATGAAGATCACCACCTGGAACGTCAATTCGCTCACGGCGCGGCTGCAGCATGTGCTGGACTGGACAGCCGCCAACCCTGTGGACGTGCTGTGCCTGCAAGAGCTCAAGCTCACCCACGACAAGTTTCCACTGGACGTGCTGCGCGAAGCAGGCTATGCGCATTGCGCCGTGTTCGGGCAGAAGACGTACAACGGCGTTGCCATCATGAGCCGCCTTCCGGTGCGCCACATCGTGAAGAACATCGTCGGATTTGCCGACGAGCACTCACGCGTGATCGCCGCGACGCTGGACACACCGGGCGGCGAGCTGCGCCTGGTCAACGGTTACTTCGTGAACGGCCAGGCGCCGGGTACCGAGAAGTTCGAATACAAGATGAGCTGGCTGCGGGGCCTGCGCGATTACCTGCGCGAGGAAGTGGCGCGCCACCCTCGCCTCGCACTGGTCGGCGACTTCAACATCGCTCCGGAGGACAGAGACTCGTACGACCCGGAAGGCCTGCGCGAAACCATCCACCACACGACCGAGGAACGGGATCACTTCCGCAAGCTGGTCGAGCTGGGCCTGTGCGACAGCTTTCGCCTGTTCGAGCAACCCGAGAAGAGCTACAGCTGGTGGGATTACCGCATGCTGGGCTACCAGAAGAACCGGGGCCTGCGCATCGATCACATCCTGGTGAGTGAGGCGCTCAGGGCGGATGTAAAGGGCTGCGCCATCGACCGCACGCCGCGCAAGTGGAAGCAACCAAGTGACCACGCGCCGGTGACGGTGGAACTGTAAGGCTGTCATTGCGGGCTTGATCCGCAATCCATGTTGGCGCTCCGGGATGGATTGCGGGTCGAGCCCGCAATGACCAGAGTTATTCCAGGCCGAGTTCCTGGATCTTGCGGGTGATCGTGTTGCGGCCGATGCCGAGCTTCTGCGCGGCTTCGATGCGGCGACCGCGGGTGTTCGCGAGTGCCGTGAGGATCAGCTTCGATTCGAAGCGCTTGGTGAGTGCCTCCCACACGTCGTGCCGCCCGCTCGCAGATGGCAGGCTTGGAGATCTCTGCGGTGAGCGGCGCAGTGCGTGCCGCGCCGCCCTCGTCCGGCGAAGGTCCGATCTCCGGCGGCAGGTCCTTGGGCTCGACAAGCTGTGCCGGCGCCATCACCGTGAGCCAATGGCAGATGTTCTCCAGCTGGCGAACGTTGCCGGGGAAGCCGTAGGTTGCCAGTCGGGCGAGCGCCGCGTCGGAGATGCGTTTGGGCTCCACGCCCAGTTGCTTGGCGCTTTGCTGCAGGAAGTGGCGCGTCAGCATCGGGATGTCGTCCAGCCGCTCGCGCAGCGCCGGCAGCCGCAGGCGGATCACGTTGAGGCGGTGGAACAAATCTTCCCGGAACACGCCTTCCTTCACGCGCTGCTCCAGGTCCTGGTGTGTCGCCGCGATCACGCGCACGTTGGCCTTCACCGCGTTGTGCCCGCCCACGCGGTAGAAATGGCCATCCGACAGCACGCGCAGCAGGCGCGTCTGCAGATCGAACGGCATGTCGCCGATCTCGTCGAGGAAGAGTGTGCCGCCTTCGGCCTGTTCGAAGCGTCCGCGGCGCATGGTCTGCGCGCCGGTGAAAGCGCCGCGCTCGTGGCCGAACAGCTCGGACTCGAGCAGGTCCTTCGGGATGGCGGCGGTGTTGATTGCGACGAACGGGCCTGCGGCACGCGGTGAATGCTTGTGCAGGGCGCGCGCGACGAGTTCCTTGCCGGTGCCCGATTCTCCTGTGATCATCACCGTCACGTTGCTCTGGGACAGTCGGCCGATTGCCCGGAAGACGTCCTGCATCGCGGGCGCCTGGCCCAGCATTTCGGGCGCGGCGGCCATGCGCTCCTCGGCCACCTCCTCACGCTGGCTTTCTTCCACGGCGCGGCGGATCAGCTCGATCGCCTTCGGCACGTCGAATGGCTTGGGCAGGTATTCGAAGGCGCCGCCCTGGAACGCGGACACCGCGCTGTCCAGGTCGGAAAACGCCGTCATGATGATGACGGGCAGGCCGGGGTGCTTCTCCTTCACCTTGGAGAGCAAGTCCAGGCCCGAGCCGCCCGGCATGCGGATATCGCTCACCAGGATTTGCGGGCCGCTCTCGTCGTCGCCGGCCTCCAGCGCAAGCAGAACCTCGCGCGGATTGGAGAAACTGCGGGTGGGTAAGTCCTCGCGCAGCAGCGCCTTCTCCAGCACGAAGCGGATGGATTGGTCATCGTCAACGATCCAGATCGGCTTCATGTGTTCCTGTCACCCTTGGGGCAGCTCGTTCAATTCATGGCAACGGAATCAATATCTTGAAATCCGTCCTGCCGGGCACGCTGTCGCATTCGATCAGTCCATGATGCTGCTGGACGAAGGTTTGCGCCAGGGTGAGCCCCAATCCCGAACCGCCCTCCCTTCCCGATACGAGCGGAAAGAAGATGCGGTCCCTGATGGAATGAGGCACACCAGGCCCGTTGTCGATGACATGCAATTCCAATGCCAGTCGATAGCGCTGCTTGCCGAAGGTGACCTGCCGCGCGATGCGCGTGCGGAAAACCAGTTGCGCGTCGCCTGCCGCGATCCGATCCGACAGCGCCTGGCAGGCGTTGTGTGCGATGTTCAGCACTGCCTGGATCAGTTGCTCGCGGTCACCGCGGAACTCGGGGATGGAGGTGTCGTACTCTCGAACCACCTTCAGGCCCCGGGGAAACTCCGCGAGGATGAGGGACCGTACGCGCTCGCAGACTTCATGAATGTTGACGTCGCCCACCACGTGCGGGCGCCTGTGCGGGGCCAGCAGGCGGTCCACCAGGGTCTGCAGCCGGTCGGCCTCGTGGATGATGACCCGGGTGTACTCCTTGAGCTCCTTCGAGTCGATCTCCATCTCGAGCAGCTGCGCCGCGCCGCGGATCCCGCCGAGCGGGTTCTTGATTTCGTGCGCAAGGTTGCGGATCAGCTCCTTGTTGGCCTGGGCCTGGTCGATCAGGCGCTCCTCGCGGTCTTGCCGGGCCTGCGCCTCCAGCGGCAGCAGCTCGATGATGATCTCGCCGGGCTGGTCGGTCTGCGCGACCACGACGTGCACCGGCAGCGGCTCACTGGCGCTTTGGCGCACCAGCCACGCGTCATAGCGCAAGGCGGCGAATTCGTTGCTGCCCGCGCCTTCCAGGGCATTGCGCAGGATGTGCGGCTCGGTGAAGAAATCAGGAAAGCTCGAGCCCTCGATCGTCCGGCGCGACGTGCCCAAGGCGTCCTCGAGCGCGGAGTTGGCGAACAGCACAGCGCCGTTGCCCCCGACGACTGCCACCAGCGTGGCCAGAAGGTCGAGCGACTGGAAGCGGTCGGTGGCGGGAGATGCCGGCTTGGTGATCAAGCCTTCATTTTGACGGAACGCGGCTGAGCTCACGCTTGATGCCGGCGATGTCGGTCTCGTTTCGGGCGATGCTGGCCTTCAGCTCGGCCACGCGGTCCAGGTACTTCTGGTGATTGCGGTGCTCAGGGCCCAGCTTCTCGGGCTCGCCGTTGTTGAATTCCTTGACCAGCTCGACCTGGCGGGCTTCGGCTTTCTTCAGCTCGGACTCCAGGATGGCGCGCGCATCCGCGTCGCGGGCGCGCTGCCCATCGGCATCGACGCGTTGGGCCGAAGGCGATTGCGGCGCGGTGGCCACTCTCACTGCCGCGTTGGAGTTGACACGCGTTCCTTCCACGACCGTGATGTTGCCGCCCTCCATGGGCTTGCAGCCCTTGGCACGGGCTTCCACCGCATTGTTGGTGTACACGTTGCCAACGCAACGATAGATCGTCGGGGAGTTCTGCGCGAAGCTGCCGGCTGCGAAAGTCGCGGCCGCCAGCGGGATGAATAAGGCGTACTTCATGGGGATTGCTCCTCGCACCGGAATGCACAGGACGGCCTTCCAGTATCGCGCAACTCTTCAGAAAAGCCAACTAACCCCTTGATTCCAAAAAGAAAAGGCCGCCCAGGCGACCTTTTCACGCAACTCAGCTGTAGGGATGTACAGCTTAGAGCGAGTAGTACATGTCGAACTCGATCGGGTGCGTCGTCATGCGGAAGCGCGTCACTTCCTGCATCTTCAGCTCGATGTAGGCGTCGATCATGGTGTCGGTAAACACTCCCCCCTTGGTCAGGAAGCTGCGGCCCTTGTCCAGGTAGTCCAGCGCCTGATCCAGGCTGTGGCAGACGGTCGGGATCTTCGCGTCTTCTTCCGGCGGCAGGTGGTACAGGTCCTTCGTGGCGGCTTCACCCGGATGGATCTTGTTCTCGACACCGTCGAGCCCGGCCATCAACATGGCCGCAAATCCCAGGTAGGGGTTCATCAGCGGGTCCGGGAAACGGACCTCGATCCGGCGGCCCTTCGGGTTGGGCACGTAAGGAATGCGGACCGAGGCCGAGCGGTTGCGTGCCGAGTACGCGAGCTTCACCGGGGCTTCGAAGCCGGGAACCAGGCGCTTGTAGCTGTTGGTGCCGGGGTTGGTGATGGCGTTCAGGGCGCGGGCGTGCTTGATGATGCCGCCGATGTAGTACAGCGCGAAGTCCGACAGGCCCGCGTAGCCGTCACCGGCGAAAAGGTTCTTGCCGTCCTTCCACACGGACTGGTGCACGTGCATGCCGGAGCCGTTGTCGCCGACGACGGGCTTGGGCATGAAGGTGGCCGTCTTGCCGTAGGCATTGGCGACGTTGTGGATCACGTACTTCATCCAGATCGTCCAGTCGGCACGCTGCACCAGCGTGCTGAACCGCGTGCCGATTTCGTTCTGGCCGGCGCCCGCCACTTCGTGGTGGAACACTTCGACCGGGATGCCCAGTGATTCGAGGATGAGCGAAATCTCAGCGCGCAGGTCCTGCGTGCTGTCGACCGGGGGCACGGGGAAGTAGCCGCCCTTGGTCGTCGGGCGGTGGCCCTTGTTGCCACCTTCGATGACCTTGCCGGTGTTCCACGGGGCTTCGTATTCGTCGATGTGCACGAACGAACCGGAACCGTCGGCGCCCCAGCGGACGTCGTCGAAGATGAAGAATTCAGGCTCCGGCCCGAAGAAGGCCGTGTCGCCCAGGCCCGAAGCCTTGAGGTAGGCCTCGGCGCGCTTGGCGATGGAACGCGGGTCGCGGTCATAGGCCTTGCCGTCGCCTGGCTCGAGCACGTCGCAAGACAGGAACAGCGTGGTCTCTTCGAAGAACGGGTCGACGTTGGCGGTGTTCGGGTCCGGCATCAGCAGCATGTCCGAGGCTTCGATGCCCTTCCAGCCCGCAACCGAGGAGCCGTCGAAGGCGTGGCCCGAGCTGAATTTGTCTTCATCGAAATGCGAAATCGGCACAGTGACGTGTTGTTCTTTTCCGCGGGTGTCGGTGAAACGGAAGTCAACGAACTTGACTTCGTTCTCCTTCACCATCTTCATGACGTCTGCGACGCTCTTGGCTGCCATCAGGGTTCTCCTAATTGGATGGTTGTGAAAAAAATATTTGAACGGGAGGTGGAATGCAGTTTCTGTGCCAAAGCTGGTGCATGGCGCCGGCCGCAAAGCTCGGCAATTGTCCCTGACTTTTAGCGCCTTTCCCTACTGAACACTTGCGCTTTTGGATGAGCATTGCACTGATTTGGTGCATCCAGGCATTTGCACTGTTATGGTGCTTCAGATTCAACGCACCAACTCGGGGCCCAAGCGGACGCCGAGCGCGTTGAGCCCGGCCAGAAGCTGAGTGTAGGCCGCGTCTATCAGGCCAGAGTCGCCTTTTACACCGAGATCGATGTGGCGGCCGTACTCCGGGTGGTCGACACTTGGCAGGCTGAACACCTTGACGCCCGGGTGATCCTTTTCGATTTGCTCCATCAGCGGCGTCAACGCGGCTTCCATCGAGCCGAACACGATGACCGATTTCTCGACGTAAGCAGTTCCGTGGAAAAGGTGGGGGTAGTGTTGGTCGAGCACCCATTCCATCATCGGCCATGCCATGACCGGAAAGCCGGGCACGAAATGCACGTCGCCCACGCTGAACCCTGGGATTTTGTTGTACGGGTTGGGGATGAGGCGGGCCCCTTGCGGAAACACGCCCATATTGAGACGGTGGACGTTGTCGGGCCGATCCGGCTCGTACACAGTCCCCTGCTCTCGCGCAATGTCCTGCATTCGCTCGCGGATCAGCGCTTCAGCCTGCGGATGCAATTCCAGCGGCACGCCCAGGGCCTTTCCTGCGCATTGCCGTGTGTGGTCGTCGGGCGTGGCGCCAATTCCGCCGCAGGAGAACACGACGTGCCCCGACGCGAACGCGCGCCGGAGCAGGGCCGTGATGCGTTCCGGCGCGTCGCCGACGTACTCTGCCCAGGACAGTTGCAGTCCGCGCGCGGCCAACAGCTCGATCGCCTTGGGCATGTGCTTGTCGGCGCGCTTGCCGGAGAGGATTTCGTCGCCGACGATAACGAGGCCGAAGTCCTGGGAGCCCTCACGGCTTGGGGCGGCCGGGCGCGGCTCGGGCATCTCAGGTGGAAGGGGTGCTTTCGTCATCCGCCAATGCTAACGGGGTCGGCGTGGGCGTGGGCGCGGGCGTGGGCGCTTCGGTTTCGGTCGATGCCCGCGATTGCTCCGCGCGCAGTTGCTCCAGCGCGGCGAGGCAGTAATGGGCAAACCACAGCGACGAGAACGCAAAGACCAGCGTGTAGATCCAGATCGCGACGGGCACGAGGATGACGAATGCCGCCGCGAAGAGCGCACCGGAGACCCACAGCAGGCTGGGGGCCGCGCCGAGATAGCCTGTCAACACGCCGATGCCCAGCAACCAGCCCCGATGCCGGCGGAACACCTCGCGCCGCTCCTCGCTGCTCGCGTGTTCGGCGAGCACGTCGAATGCCATCACGCGGTAGGTGAGCCAGCCCCAGATCAAGGGTGGCAGAATCAAGATCAGCGGTGGCACCAGCCACAGGGGCAGTGAGACCACGAGAGCCACTGCCGCCAATAGCGTGGAGCCGAACGACCACGCGATACTCGCCGCCATCGAGCCACCGCGCTTGCGCTCAAGCTGCGGGAAGCGCCGCTCCCCCACCAGCGCCGCTAACGCGGGCGTCATGAACACGGCTACCAACAGCAGCGACAGCACCACGATCACCGGCGTGACCGCGAAGATCACGATGAGCGGCGCCACGACGGTCTTCAGTCCGCCCATACCCACGCCTTGCAGCCAGTCCCAGAAGCTCTTCATCAGCTGGGAGGCCTCGAGCAGGCCGCGCACACCCTCCACCGCCCACTCCCAGTAGAAGTAGCCGAGACCGAGCGAAAGCGCGACCATGATGAGAAGCGGCAGGAACGAAAGCGCGATGACGCGCGGGCGCAGGCAATAGGCAACGGCACGCCAGAATGAATCGAGAAGGAGGCTCATGCGCCGAGGATAGCCCGTACCATTCCCGCCATGGAAAAGCTTCAGGTCAACGGCGTGAAAGTCGAGGTTCAACGCGTGCCGCAGGCCGCGGACCGGGCGCTGGCGCCGATCATCTTCCTGCACGAGGGGTTGGGCTCCGTAGCGATGTGGCGGGACTGGCCCGCCAGCGTTTGCGCCGCTACCGGCCGCGCCGGCATCGTGTACTCCAGGCAGGGCTATGGCGAGTCCGATGCGGTGCCGGACGTTCGTGGCGAAGGCCGCTTGCGCCCAGACTACATGCACCGCGAGGCGCGTGAGGTGCTGCCCGCGCTGCTTGCGGCGCTGGGCATCGAGAAGCCCGTGCTGCTGGGCCACTCCGACGGCGGCAGCATCGCGCTGCTGCATGCGGCTGATTTCCCGGTGACGGCGTGCGTGGTGATGGCCCCGCATGTCATCGTCGAGGACGTGTCGGTGCGCGAGCGCCTTGCCCGCTACCACGCCGACGTCGACTGCGCCTTCTGGCAATGGAATGACATCTGGCTCGACCCCGCGTTCCGCGCCTTCGACATCAGGGCGGAGTGCCGCCGCATCGAAGCGCCGGTCCTCGCGATGCAGGGCGTAGATGACCCGTACGGCACTTTGCGGCAGATCGACGAGGTCGCGCCCACACGTGGGGTCGTCGAGCGCGAGGTGTTCGCGCAATGCGGCCACTCGCCGCACCGGGACCAGCCCGATGCAAGCCGTCGGCACATCGCCCGTTTCCTCGCGCCCCTGCCCTGAGCAGGGCCGATCAGGGCCGTAGGGCGGCAAGATGGACCTCATCCAGCCAGCGCCACTGGCCGGGTGACAGGTCAGGCGGCAGCACCAGGCCGCCGATCTGCGAACGATGAAGACCCTCGACGCGGTTGCCCACGGCTGCCACCATCCGCTTGACCTGGTGATATTTGCCTTCGGTGAGGGTCAGGCGCAATTGCATCTCGCCGGCGCGTTCGCACGCCGCGGCGCGCACGGGCTTGGGATCGTCGTCCAGCACCACGCCTTCGAGCAGTCGCTGCACCTGGCGCTCATCGACCGGGTGCTTGACCGTCACCTCGTATACCTTGGGTACATGGTGCCGCGGTGAGTTCATCCGGTGGATGAATTGCCCGTCGTCGGTGAGCAGCAGCAGGCCCGTCGTGTCCTGGTCCAGCCGCCCCACCGCCTGCACGCCTTGAACCGCCCCCTTCTGCGGCCGTAACCGTAGCGGCCCGGGCAGCAGCGTGTAGATGCTGGGATAGGCCGAGGGCTTGCGCGAGCACTCGGTGCCGGCGGGCTTGTGGAGCATCAGATAGGCGAGCTCGTGGTACTCCCACGGCACACCATCCACGACGAAGAGCAACCCCTCGGGCGCGAACTCAGCCGCCGCATCGGTGATCGATTGGCCCCCGATGGTGACGTGGCCCTGCTGGACCAGGCCGGCGCAAACCCGTCGCGTGCCGAAACCCTGGGAGAAAAGAATGTCCTGCAATTGCATGGGGGCCGAGTATCTCAAGTTCTGGCGCACGACCGACTGCCGCGCCTCTTGAGGAAACCACCGCGACGGGCGCAAAATACCGCAACATCCGGCGCGACGCGCCGTGCGGCCAAGGCGAAAAATGCGCAGGAAGGTCTTCGGCATCGTGGCCGGGCTGCTGCTCGGGGCATCCGCTTGTGCCCAGCAATGGTTCACGGTGTCCGGCCCGGGCGCAGGCGCTGGCGAAACGGTGGTCGAAATCGACCTTGAAACGGTCCGCATCCGCAACCAAGGCGGCGAAGGCGTGATCCGCGTGACCTTCGACGTGATGCAGGCACATGGCAGGGGCTATGCCTTCCGGTCGTTCGTTGCCACCGCGCAGCTCGACTGCGTGCGGCGAAACATCGTACTGACGAGCGCGGCCTACTACGCGCAGCCCGCCGCGCAAGGGCAGCGACTCGGCGCGGACAGTTCCGGTCGAGAAGCTGGCATGCCGCCTGAGCTGCTCGAAAAAATTCCCCTCGCCGCACGCCAAGCCCTCCTCAAGGCCACCTGCACAGTCACTTAAGCTCTCGCCGCCCGAGTTCGTGAACAACGTAACTTTTGCGGCAGAGTTAGAACTGGGCCTCCAGTGGCCTCGGCGCCCCAGCTGATCAGTTGCGCCGGAAGCTGATCAAAAACCCTGGTGCACAAGACGGACGGATGGTTACGTTACGGTGCGCAGCAGCCGCGCTGAGCCGAACAGTTGCCACTAGAGTCCCGTCTTTCTGCTGAGCATGACGGCCTTCACGCGCTCATCCTCGGCGACTCGCGCCGGCGGGTACGCCCATTCGGCCCCAACACATCTTCTTACTTTTGTGAAATGAAAAGACGCCTATTCATCAAGTCCTCCGGCTCCGCCGCGGCAGCTGTTGTGTTGACCGCCTGCGGCGGAGGCGGAGGCGGCGGCTCTGCCGTGGACGCGTCGAGCGCGGGCGCCGCCTCCGCCACGGCCTCAGCGGTGCCGCAGCCCGGTTCGCTCGCCTCGGCACTGGAGGCCGGACCGGCGCCGGAATCCGCCGTGCCGGCTCCCACGCCTGCCCCGGCCCCGGCCCCGGCCCCGACTCCAGCACCTGCGGATACGCCCGCAGCCGGGCCGTTCAACGTGGGCGTGAACGTGCACACGGGTGGATCCAGCGTGTCGCACAACGCTCAGATCGCAGCCATCTTGCAGGCGCGCAACTTCAAGCGCATCCGCATGGATTATTTCTGGACTCAAGACCAGACGCTGCCGCGCGACCTGATCGCCAGGATCAACGGATATGGCGGTTCCGTGGAGATGAGCCTGCAGATCTCCTACCAATGGGACCACACCGTCTACACCGATCTGGCCGCGGTTCAAGCCAAGGCCTACCGGGAGACCTACACCGCGGTCGATGCGATGAAGGATGTGGTTCATGATTTCGAACTGCTCAACGAAGTACAACTGCGCTCCGAGATCCTGGCGGCGGTGCCGTGGAACTCCGCCGGCACCAGCAAGACGCCTTACCAGAACAAGCCGGCAATGGCCAGTCTGGCGGCCGTCCTGAGGGGCATGGCCAATGCCATTCACGACGTCGCGGCCAAGTCGGCCTTGCCGCTGCGCGTTGTCATGGGGGTGATCGGCCGGGATTTCGGCCTCCTGAGTTACCTGCGGGATGAAGGCGTGCAGTGGGACGTGACCGGCTTTCACGTTTATCCGCACGAGCGCGCGCCCAACCTGCGCACTGACACCTGGTATGGCCCGGGCGGCCCCTTGGCGCAGCTCGCCGCCTTTGGCAAGCCGGTCACGCTCAACGAGTTCAATGCCGGCGAGATCTACGACGCCGGCTACGAGAACGCTTCAGGCCAGCCGGTCACCGAGTCGGGCCTGCGGTCGACCGCCCGCCACATGCTGGAGCTGTACAGCCAGACCGAGTGCCAACTCGAAAGCGTCGTCTTCTACGAGCTGCTGGACGCGCCGTCCAAGCCCGCACCGGAAAACCGCTTCGGGCTGATGTTCAATCTCGATGCACCCAAGGACTTGCTCTATCTCGCCACCGCACTGGCAGGCGGCACGCTTTCATCGCCCGAACGTGTCGCAATCACCAGCCGCGGCCTGCTCACGGATGGACAGATCGACGCGATGCGGCGGTATTGAATGGGCGGGTTGGGATCAATTGTGAGCACCCGTGTAACGAAAAGAACACTTTCTTTCATACGGCCCAGCTAAGCCCTGATACCACCGTTCCTTTCGTTACCCGCGAACGAATTGAGCCGTGAACTTACACCTCTCCTCGCTTCTTGATACGTCGCGTTCAGAGGACCGCGCGCCCCAACCATCCGATACCGGTGTGATGGATCAGTCCCGGACGCTGGTGAACGCCATTGCCCGGCATGCGAGTGCACGCGGCAATGCTGCGGCACTTGTCGGGATTGGCCAGCCAGACACCAGCTTTGCCCGACTGTACGCATCGATCACATCATTCGCGTGCCAACTGGCGAGTGCCGGGTTGACGCGCGAAGACCGCGTTGGCCTCCTTGTGCCCGAAGGCGTGCCGGGCGGCCAGCTGGTGATGGCGCTGGCATGCAATGTGGCACTGGTTCCGATCAACCCAGCCCTGACGAGACACGAGATCGCCGATCTCGTCACCACGAGCGGGCTGAGCGCGATGGTGATCCCCGCATGGCTGGACACGGCCGCGCGCGCTGCGCTGAAGGACCTGCGAGTAAAAGCACTGGAGGCCATCCTGGCGCCTGATGGGGCGCTGGGTCTGCAGCTTCTCACGCCCGAGGCGGGGCCTGTGGTTCCCGTCCGGCCGGCGAGGCAGGACGATGTCGCCCTGCTGCTGCGTTCGTCCGGTACCACCGGCGCGCCCAAGCTGATTCCGGTCACACATCTCAACCTGGTGGTGATGGCCGAAAAAATGGGCTCGGACCTGTGGTTCCAACTCACCGCGGCGGATCGTGCGGCCTGCATGCTGCCGCTTTTCTATGCAGCGGGACTGAAGACACTTCTCCTCGTCCCGTTGATCCTCGGCGCCAGCGTTGCCTTTCCGCCGGCAGGCCAGGCCTTGTCGATTTCAAAGTGGATCGGCGAGCTCAGGCCAACCTACCTGACCGTCACACCGGGATCGCTGAACGGTCTCCTGGACCGGCTCAGGGATTCGCCGCACGACTTCGACAGCGGTTCCCTGCGGTTCGTGATGTGCGGCTCTGCCTGTCTTTCCGAAGAGGTTCGGATGGCAGCGCAGTCGATGCTGGGCGTGCCTGTCCTGGATTTCTATGGGTTGAGCGAGGCCGGCGTGATGGCGGCCAACCCGCTGCCGCCGGGCCGCATCAAGCCAGGGACGGTCGGACTTCCGGCACCCGGGCAATTGCTGGTGGTCGATGAATCGCGCCAACCGGTGGGCGCCGGCGTCATCGGCGAGATCTTCGTGGGCGGCGCGAGTGTCATGCCGGGCTATGCGGTGCGCGACGGAACCCGCGGCGTTGGCGTGGAAGATGGCTGGCTCGCCACCGGCGATCTCGGCCGGTTGGACGATGAAGGCTATCTCACCATCGTCGGGCGGATCAAGGAAGTCATCAATCGGGGGGGAGAAAAGGTCTTTCCCTACGAGATCGAGAGCGCGATGCTGGAGCACCCCGCCGTGCTCGAGGCGGCCGTGTTCGGTGTGCCGCATCCCCGCCTGGGGGAAAGCGTAGCTGCCGCCGCAGTGCTGAAGCCCGGAAGCGTCGGATCGGAAGCGGAGATCAAGGCTTTCATCGCCCGGCAACTGGCTGGCTCCAAATTGCCGCGCAGGGTGCACCTGGTTTCGAGCCTACCCCGCGGCAGTACGGGCAAGGTCCTGCGCCGCGCGCTGAGCGAAACCTACACGAATGCCCACCCCGAAAGGGCCCCGCCGCAGGAGTTGATCGAGTTCGAGCTGCGCGACATTTGGACTCGCCTGCTCGGCACCGATGACATCGGCGTCGACGACGACTTCTTCGAGAAGGGCGGCGACTCGCTGCTGGCCACTGAAATGCTGATCGAGTTGGAGCAGCTCGCGGGCCGGCCCTACCCCCCGTCCGAACTCTCCACTTTCACCATTCGCCACATCGCCGACGTCGTCATTGCCGGCAAGGCGGCTGAACGCGACCTGATCACCCAGGTCAAGCGCGGGACGGGCATACCCTTTTTCTTCTGCCATGGCGACTATGTAAGCCGCGGTCTCTACGCACACAAGCTGGCGGCGCTGCTCCCGGAGGACCAGCCGCTGATCCTGCTGAATTGCTACGCAGACCACGCGATCGGCGCGAATGTGGAGGAAGCGGCAACTGCGTACATGCACGAAGTCCTTCGCGCCGCACCCGGCTCACCGGTGATACTCGGCGGGTACTGCAACGGGGGCCTAACCGCCTGGCATCTCGCGCAGCTGCTGCGTTCCCGTGGCGTGGAGGTGGTCGAGCTGATCCTCATCGAGACGCTTTCGATGAATGTGCGCCCGGCCCTGCGTGCGCTGGCGCCGATAGTCGAGAGTGCCGCCAGCGTCGTACCGGGCCGCGCCGGCCGCGTGTTGCGGGAGAACGCCATGATGTACGCCTGGATTCTGGCGAGGAAGGGCTTCGCAGACTTCTTCCCGAGGTTCTATCGCGCTATCCGAAAGCGCTTGACGCCGGCGCGTCAGGAGGAGCCGGCGCCGGGTGTACGACGCGATGCCTACCGGGCAATGAGGACGTACTACCAGATGATGGCGCGCTATGTGCCGCCGCGCATCGACGTCGAGGTGACTTGCTTTCTTGCGGAAGACGGGGACCGCCATGACAACGACCCAGCGCTGTGGGAACGGCTGGCCCCCCGCGTGCGCGAGGTGCGCACGCCTGGCGAGCACCTCACGATGCTGGTGGCAGAGCGGCAGGCGCTCGCGACCGCTCTCTCAGAAGCCCTGAACCGGGCCACCACCCGCTATCGCGCTCGCACTGAGAGCTCGTCTGTCGAGAGCGAGAGCGCGAGCGCGTGGCTGGACGGCAGTCCGGTCGTCCCATGAAAAAGGCCGTCCACTGGATTCAGTTGGACGGCCTTGGAGGATCATGAAGGAGGCCGGCCTGACCCATGGTGCCTTCTACGCCCACTTCCCCTCGCGCGAGGCCATGTTGGCCGAAGCGGCGAACCGCGCCTGCGCCGAGTCGGCGGCCGCCGTTGCGGACGTTGTTGCCAAGGTGCCCGCCGAGCAGGCCCTGGCGTCGATGCTACGCAGCTATCTTTCGCGTGAGCATCTCGAGCACGTCGAGTCTGGTTGCCCCTTGGCCGCGCTGGGCTCCGAGACGCCGCGTCAGGCACCGGAAGTGCGCCGGGCCACGACCGAAAGCCAATTTGCAAAAGGGGCAGAGAGTCTTCATTCAGGCGGGCTCTGGCGGGGTGGGCACCTTTGCCATCCAGTTGGCCAAACACCTGGGCGCGACCGTCGCTACGACAACGAGCGCCGCCAATGTCGCGCTGGTGAAGAGCCTGGGTGCGGACGTTGTCGTCGACTACAAGACGCAGGATTTCGAAGATGTCTTGCGAGACTACGACGTCGTCCTGAACAGCCAGGATGGCGAGACACTCGAAAAGTCCCTGCGTGTGCTCAAGGCCGGCGGCAAGCTCATCTCCATCTCAGGGCCGCCTGATCCGCAATTCGGCCAGGAGATCGACGCACCCGCTTTCGTGAAACTGGTCATGCGGCTGCTGAGCTCGGGCATCAGGCGAAAGGCAAGGAGCCGCGGGGTCGGCTATTCGTTCCTCTTCATGAAGGCGAGCGGAAGCAAGCTGCGCGAGATCACCCGTCTCTTCGACGCGGGCGTGATTCGGCGCGTGATCGATCGTGTCTTCGCGTTCGAGTCGACCAACGAAGCCCTTGCCTACGTCGAAGCGGGACGAGCGAAGGGCAAGGTCGTCGTGAAGGTCAAGTGAGTTTGTTTCAGTTACCCCTCTTTGGAGATTCCCATGAAACAGCAGGCAGGCCGAGCTACCTGCCACAGGCGACTTGAGGCTCCGATAGCCGCTCAACTCAGCATGGCCGCCACGCCCGCAAGTGACACCACGACAACGCAGACTGCGCAACCCGCCATGATGCCGGGCCTGGCTCTGCCAGGTGTCCTGGCCAGTTGGCGGCGTCGCCCTTCTCCAATCAACAGCATCCCGCCGGAAATCGCGAGGAATGCGATGCCGAGGAATTCGAGGGGCCGATTGGCCGCGTTGAAACCAAGGCGAAGCACCAATAGAGCGTTGACGATCATCGCCAATCCCGTCCGGCTCCATGCGAGAGCAGTGCGTTGGGCCTGAAGGCCCTGGTCACGGGTGTTCGTCACTGGCGAGACAGCACGATCGCCGCGCTTGCCGACAGCGCCAGAATGCAGATTGACAGGGCCGGCAAGAGCCTTGAATACGGAAGCGGGTTGGAATGCCTCATCGCGATTTCATTGGCTTTCCAGCGCTGATAGGCGCCTGCGGCAAGCACTGCGGCAAGCAACGCCAGCGCAATGCTGGCACCGGCAATGAAGGCCGCCGGCTGGATGTGGGATGCGAACTCGTGCAAGAGAATCGCCCCTGCGAGAATTGCGAGCGCCGTTCTGACCCACGCCAGAAAAGTACGCTCGTTGGCCAGCGAGAAACGATAGTCCGGCTCTTCGCCCTGCTCGTGCCATTTTGGTTCTTGCGCCGGCATCAAGAAACCACCTGGTAGTAGAGATTCTGGGGATGGCGCGCCTGGGCGAAGAAGAACCACCGTTCGGCCAGGACACCCGCGATGTGAATCGGCACCGCCAGAAGCCATGCCGCGCCCCACCCCCTCGTCACCGCCAGCGCCACGAGCGTTAGCGGCACCGCGAATGCGCACACCTGGAAGATGACTTTCATTCGCCGGAACGCCGCGATCGATGCGTGGTGAAAGAACGTGCCCGTGTCAGCCATGCGAGCGTCGTGACGGCGAGCGCCCAGGCCCCAGGCGCGCTGCGAATGCATGATGGCCCCAGGCAATGCCCAGCGCTCCCGCAAGAACCAGCCCCGACGCCAGCCCGATGAAGGTGTAGTTCACGATGGTCAACGGATGCGCCCACTCCTGGATGAACCGGATGCACGCGTAGATCATGGCCGTGCAATACCAGAGCAGCGCGGACACGGCAATGACGGCCAGCGGAAGCAGCGCCGTGACGTCGCCGGGGCGCGCGGAGAACGTCAGCATGCCAGCCCACAATGCCACGAGCAGGATGAAGATCGGCAGCACGATGACTTCCCGCGACATCCAGGATGTGCGCCACATCATCGCGGCGCGCCAGGCTCGCATCGGACGCCCCAGGTGAAAGAAGGAAGCCACCAGCGAGACGATGGCGAGCGCCACCGTCACCCAGAGCGATCGCGCGAGGAACGCGTTGTCCAGGCCGGCGCCAAGGAGCTGCGAGATCGCAATGACCACGGCCAATCCCTGCGCGGCGCCAGCCAGCGTGGTGAAGACGATGATGGAGAGTGCGGGGTTCATCAGGTCTCCATGACAGGTCCGGGGGCATCGGCATCATCGGCGGGCATCTGCAGGTGGCCGGTCTCTACGTCCATGCCTACGTCACGGCCGCTCACGCTCACCACCGCTCGCGGCAGGTAGTGATTGGCGGGCTGCGTTTCCCACTCGGGCATGAGCTGGTAGCCACCGCGCTCCCTGATGGCCTTCGAGACTTCGGAATTCGCATCCTTGATGTCGCCGAAGAGGCGTGCGCCGGTCGGGCACGCTTTCACGTAGGCAGGCTTCCTGTCTTGCGGCGGCAGCAGCTCATCGTAGATGCGGTCGACGCACAGCGTGCACTTGGTCATGACCTTGCGCTCGGCGTCGAGCTCCCGTGCCCCGTACGGGCAGGCCCAGCTGCAATAGCTGCAGCCGATGCACTTGTCGTAGTCGACGAGGACGATGCCGTCCTCGGCTCGTTTGTAGCTGGCGCCCGTTGGGCACACCGGCACGCAAGGCGGCTCCTCGCAATGCAGGCAGCTCTTGGGGAAATGAATCGTCTGCACCAGCATGCCTGCGCATGGAACCAGTTCCGCGGCACCCCGTCATGCTGTCGCCGGTTTGCTGCGAGCCGGCCTGGGTGATCGACGAGGACGTGGCGCACATCACGCGCATCGCCAGGGCCATGCGCATGGTGGTGCCAGTCAACATCCTCGGCCTGCCGTCGTGCGCGGTGCCGGTGGGCAGCGACGGCGGGCTTCCGCAAGGCGTCCAGCTGATCGGTGTCCGCTTTCGCGAGGACCTGCTGCTCGACGCCGCGCAGGCAATCGAAGACCGCGCACCGACCTCACGCCCCATCGACCCGCGGGGGGACAAGCTTTAGTCCACTGCCGTATTCCAGGCCGATCCCAAGGTACTCCGTTGGATGTACAGAAATAAAGCTAACCATCGCCTAAGCTCATCACCTCCGCGTACGGTGCCGCACATTGTCCCCGGTGCCTATCCCAAACAGCATGTCACGCTGCCGGTCGTGCAGGTCAGTCGCAGTAGCTGGACCTGCTTTGCTGACGGTCGTTAAGGAGATTTGACATGGCCACGCCTGTACTGAACGAATCATCCGCGCCCTCCCTCGGCAGCGTGCTGGAAGGCGCCACCAACCCCTCGGGCATCAGCATCGCCGACTTGGTAGTGGACGGCTCCATCACAGCCGATGGCGGCGTGGAAGCCATCGCCATCGAGGCGGTGAACACCAGCCTGGGGACTTGGCAGTACAGCCTGGACGCCGGTGCCACCTGGCTCACCATCCGCGCCGACTTGCTCAACAGCGGCACCAACACGCTGGGCCTGTTGCTGGGGCCGACCAACATGATCCGCCTGCTGCCGTTTGGCGACTTAAACGGCACCTTGGCGGACGGCATCACGTTCCGCGCCTGGGACACGAGTTCGGGCAGCGCCGGCAACTACGTGGTCACGACGCCCGGCTCGGGCGCCTTCAGCCTTGCCAGCGACACGGCCAGCATCACCGTCATCGCCGTCAACGACGCGCCCACCTTTGCGCCGGTGGCTGGCACCGGAATAGTTGTCACTGACTTCGGCAGCGCAAGCTACGACCAAGGCCTCAGCGTAGTCGTCCAGGCCGACGGCAAGATTCTGGTGGCGGGCCACAGCAACGCCGGCGGCTCCAGCGACTTCGCCGTGGCGCGCTACCTGGCTGACGGCAGACTGAACGGCGGCTTCGGTGTCGATGGCACGGTCGTGACCGACTTCGGCAGCTCCTCATTGGACAGCGCTGCAAGCCTTACGTTGCAACCGGACGGCAAGATCGTGGTCGCGGGCTTTAGCGACATCGGCGACAACAACGACTTCGCCCTGGCGCGCTACACCGCCGACGGCAGCCTGGACGTCAGCTTCGGCAGCGGCGGCACGCTGGTGACCGATTTCAGCAACCCCGACCACCTTGACACCAATGATGTTGCCAAAAGCGTCACCGTGGGGCCGGACGGCAAGATCTGGGTTGCCGGCTTCCGCGAAAAAAATGGAGACTACGACTTCGCCGTGGCGCGCTACAGCGCCAACGGCACCCCGGAAGTCATCTTTGGGGGCGACTTGGGCGGCTTCAACGACGTTGCCTATGGCGTCACCGTGCAGCCTGACGGAAAGGTACTAGTCGCAGGTTATAGCGACGGCATCGTCGATGGCGACGGTGTCTCCGACTCCAACTTCGCCCTTCAGCGCTACAAGGCCGACACCACCCTGGACACTGACTTCGGCGTAGGGGGCACTTTAGTGACCGACTTCGGCGTCCAGACTCACGACCTCGGTTTTAGCGTCGTTGTGCAGCCAGACGGCAAGATCCTGGTCGCCGGCCATACCAACGGCGCCGGCGCCGACTTCGCCGTGATGCGTTACCTGTCTAACGGCAGCCTGGACACCAGCTTCGGTGGCGATGGCAAGGTCGCGATCGACTTTGGCCAAGGGGCCGATGAGTTTGGCCAAAGCCTCACCTTGCAGCCGGACGGCAAGATACTGGTCGCGGGTTACAGCTTCATCGAGGAAGGCCAAATTTTCGACTTCGCCCTGGCGCGCTACAACACCGACGGCAGCCTGGACACCGGCTTCAACGACACGGGTGTGCTCGTGACCGACATCGGCAATGGCACAGTTGACGAAGGGCTAAGCGTCACCGTGCAACCCGACGGCAAGATCGTCGTCGCCGGCTACAGCGCCATCGTCAGCAACGACCCCAAACCCGACTTCGCCATGGTCCGCTACAACGCCGATGGCAGCCTGGACACCACGTTCAACGGCGTGGCCACCGACACCCTGGGCGGCTCGGTGAACTACATCGAGAACGCAGCAGCCGTGGTGCTCGACGCCAGCGTCGCTATCTACGACGCCGACCTGGCGGCTCTCGACGGCGCGGGCAACTACGCTGGCGCCAGCGTGATCCTCAGCCGCAATGCCGAAGCCAATGCCGAGGATCTGTTCTCAGCCCTGGGCAACCTCAGCTTCATCGACGGCGACGCCGTGCTCTCGGGCATCACCGTGGGCACCGTCGAGAACGGCAACGGCCTGCTCGCCATCGCGTTCAACGTCAATGCCACCCAGGCGCGCGTGAACGAGCTGCTCTCCAGCATCGGCTACACCAACAGCTCCGACACGCCGCCGGCCAGCGTGCAGATCAACTGGAACTTCAGTGACGGCAACAGTGGCGCACAGGGCGCGGGTGGGGCGTTGGTTGCCCTCGGCAGCACCACGGTCAACATCACCGCTCTGGCCGAATTGCAAACCGGAACAGCCGGCAACGACACGTTGATCGGCACCACCATAGACGACGTCTTGTACGGTCTTGGCGGCAACGACAGCCTTTCCGGTCTGGCTGGCAACGATGTGCTCGACGGCGGCAGCGGACGCGACAACATGGCAGGCGGCGCGGACAACGACAACTATTGGGTGGACGACAGGCGAGACGTGGTCACCGAGTTGAGCAACGAGGGCATGGACGAGGTCTTTGCCAGCATCAGCTACACCCTCGGGGCGAATCTGGAATTCCTGACCCTGGTGGCAGATGCCGGCGCCATCAATGGCACGGGCAACGAACTGGACAACGGGCTCATCGGCAATTCGGCGGCAAACGTACTGGACGGCGGCGCCGGCATTGACACGATCTTTGGCGATGGCGGCAATGACACGCTGATCGGCGGCCTGGGCAGCGACTCGCTGGACGGCGGGGCCGGCCTCGACGCTTTCCGTTTCGACGCCGCGCTGGGCACCAACGTGGACACGATCGAAAACTTCGTGGTCGCCGATGACGTGATTCAACTCGACCGCGCCATCTTCACGACGCTGCCCAGGGTCAAGGGCAAGTTCGTCGTCACGGATGCTCAGTTTTTCATAGGCGCGGCCGCGAATGATACGAGTGACCGCATCATCTACAACGACCAGACCGGCGCCCTGTTCTATGACGCCGATGGCACGGGCGCGACAGCGGCGGTGCAGTTCGCCACGCTGGTCGACGTGGTCGGAACGCTGTCGGCAGCGGATTTCGCGGTGGTGTGACGTGGGGGGATCAGGCTCGGGGATTACGGCTTCAATACCGTGATACGCGTGCCGTCGCTGTCGCCGTCCGGATCGTGGTTGCCGCTTGGTTGATAAGTGAGCGCGCCGCTCACGTTGGTGATGGTGAAGGTCGCACTGTTCTTGCGCTTGGCGATGTTGCCGCTGGCCACATAGCACTGGCCAGTCGTGCCGGTGGTGCAGGAAGAATTCCCGCTATAGCCGCCGCTCCACACACCGCTGACCGTGGCACCCGACACCGGTACTGGGACCTGGCCCGCATCGTGCGCCGCATGCACCGTCATCGTGATCGTTGCGTTCCACCCAGTCTTGTTGCCGGTCCTGCTTGCATCCAAGTCTCCCACGTGCACGATGGGATTGGGATTGCCGGCGACGCCCGCGAGCGGGCCGGTCGAAAGGTCGAGGAAGAAGCTTCCGCCCTTGCCCATGTTTCCGCTGTCCGCGGCCGGGTACACCTCGATCCTGTAGGTTCCCGCCACGGTTGGCATCGCGTGCACCGTTTCCTGGCGGCCGATGCCGCCGCATTCGTCGTCGGCCAGACAAGTGCTGTCGGCCAACAGCACTCCGTTGGGGTCGATCAGCCTTGCCTCGAGGTCGGGGTCCCACTGCGCGGACCAGCAGAAGCCGAAAAACAGCGTGCATTTTGCCTGGCCGTTGATGGTGATCGTGGCGCCAATGGGGATGCCGAGGTCGGCCTGGCCAATGGCGAACGGGAAGGTCCACATTCCGTTAGTCGGCACGCTGGCGGAAACGCGCTGGTAAGCCGGGAAAGCGGTCGGCGCATATCCTGAGATGCCCTTGGCTAACGCCACAAACGCGTAGCCGTCGATGAGCCCCGCACCCCAGTCATTGTCCTTGCCGACAGGGCCGCGGTCCTGGGCCGTGAGTTCGAGATTCTCCCGCACAACTGCGGGGGACAGCTGTGGGTTCGCCTGGAGCGCCAATGCGACCGTCCCGGCTACGAACGGCGTGGCCATCGATGTCCCGCTGTACGCGACGTAACCGCTGCCGGTGCCCGCCTTCGCCGCCGTGATGCTGTGACCGGGGGCGCAGATGTCCGGCTTGATGAGGTTGTCCAGCGTCGGTCCCCGGCTGGAAAAGTGCGTCAAGTAAATCCCCTCCGAGTGGTTGGGCGATCCGACCGGAGCCGACCGCTCTGCGCATGCCGCAACGGTGATGGCTCGGGCCGCCGCCCCGGGCGAGCCCACCGTCCCCGGCTCATCGCCCGAATTGCCCGCCGCAACCACTACTACCCGGCCCTGATCCGCGGCCGCATTGGCTGCCTGGCTCAGTGCGTCCTTTCCGTCGGAAGGCTCGGACGAGCCGAGGCTCATCGAAATGATGTGGGCGCCCTGGTCCACACACCATTGGATTCCGGCGATCACCTGGCTTTCCGGCCCGGAGCCGGACTGGTCCAGCACCTTGGCGGCATGAATCGCGACGCCGGAAGCCACTCCCTTGTACTTGTCGGCCCCTGAGCCGCCCACGCCGTCGCCGAACGCGATCGACGCCACGTGGGTGCCGTGGCCGTGGTCGTCATACGCGGGGCCCTGGTAACTGGCATTGGTCGCATCGAAAAAGGCCACGACATTGGTCAACTGCTCATGGTTCGGATCGACACCGGTATCGACGATGCATCCCTTGATGCCTGCTCCACTCACCCCGAAGCCCACGCGGGCCGCATCGATACCGAAGTCAGGGCGGGCGGCGTCGAGCTTGACCGAGACGGGAAAATCCTCCTCGATTCTGAACACCCCCGGTTGCCCGGCGAGCGCCCTGATCTGGGCTGCTGTCATGTTGGCGGAAAAGCCGTTGATGATTTTGAACTCACGGTGGAGCACGAAAAAACCCACCGACTGGCGTGCGGCCGCTGCATTGCCCGGGCCGCTGTAGGTGACGATGACACGTAAGAGGTCGCCTGGACGGGTTGCTGCCATGGTTGCCTGCAAGCCGTCTGAAACCCGATCGCCATCGCGATCGATGAGGTGCGCACGTCGGGCAGCATTGGTGCCCGGTCCGGAGACGGAGGATTCGGGCAGCCGCGCCGCCGAGATGGAGGAGACAAAAAATCCCAGGCAAACCAGCAGGGCGACATGGCGCATTTTGTATCTCCCTATTTCTTGGCCGCACCAAAAGTTTCAGAATAGTTTGGGAACCCGCAAATTCAAGAATGGCGTCTACCGTGCTGCGGATGGGCTCGTTGTCGAGGTCGAGCCGGCGATCGAGATACTGAGGCCGAAAACCTAATGGACTGGGCCAACCTTTGGCGTTCCGGGCAGCAAAAAGCCCAACCGAGAATGGTTGGGCTTTATGTGTATGGTGGAGCTGGCGGGAATTGAACCCGCGTCCGCAAGCCTTCTTCGCACAGTTCTACATGTGTAGCCGTCTGGTTAAGTCTCGCCTCCTGGACCGCGCAGCGGCACGCAATCCAGAACGCCAGTCACCTATTTTCTCGTCCCACGCCAAGTGACCCGGCGCAAGACCAGCCTATGAAATTATCTTTGCAGCCGGGAGCCCTTAACTTGCGCTAAAGACCCCTTGCCCAGCCCATAGGCCTGCTGTTGCAAAGCTCACCGGCAATTAAGCGGCGAGTGCGAAACGTTCGTCGTTTGCAGTTACTTTTTTTGAATCTGTTTTACGAGCACATTCAGCTCGACATGCCCTGCCGCGCGTCCGAACCCACGTCGAAACCAGTGCAGCCCCAAGAACCTGTATTTTAGGCCTTCCCCGCCGTTTGCAAGAGGGGCAGCAATTCAAGCGGAGAATGAATGTGGGCATCAGCGCCCCACAGCCGGGTATCGGCGTTGCCGCCGAGGTAGCCGTAGCTGGCCGCCACCGTGCGCATGCCCGCAGCGCGGCCTGCGGCTACGTCCCGCTCGTCGTCGCCCACGTACACGCAGCGGCAGGGCTCCAGGCTCAGCTGCCTTGCGGCCTCCAGCAACGGCGCCGGATGCGGCTTGGCGTGCGGCGTGGTGTCGCCGGCGACGACGGCCCGTGCCGTGGCGAAAAGACCCATTCCCTGGGTCAACGGGCGAGTGAACCGCGCCGACTTGTTGGTTACCACGCCCCAGGCCAGTCCGCGCTGGAGCAGCTGGTCTATCAGCTCAGCAATGCCGGTAAAGGCGTACGTCCGCTGGGTCATGCAGTTTTCGTAGTTGGTGAAGAATTCTTCCCTCAACTCGGCATAGTCGGCGTGGTCCGGCGTGATGCCGAAGGCGATTCCGAGCATTCCCCGCGCGCCGGCACCGGCCATCGGCCGGTAGAGCTCGAAAGGCAATGAAGGCAGGCCTCGATCCAGCCTCATCTTGTCTGCTGCGGCGCCCAGGTCGGGTGCGCTGTCGATAAGTGTGCCGTCCAGGTCGAACAGCACCGCCGCCACGTCACTGAACATCACACCGCCCGGGTAGCCAAGAGGTAATTGACGCTGGTGTCGCCCGACAACCAGTAGCGCCGGGTCAAGGGGTTGTATTCCATGCCGCGCGAATCAGAAACCTCCAGGCCGGATGCGCGGCAGTACCCCGCCAGCTCGCTGGGCCGAATGAACTTGAGGTATTCGTGCGTGCCGCGTGGCAACAGGTTAAGCACGTACTCGGCGCCAATGATGGCGAAGAGGAACGACTTGGGGTTGCGGTTGATCGTGGAAAAGAAGACCCAGCCGTCCGGCTTCACGAGCGCCCTGCAGGCGCGCACGATGGAAGCTGGGTCTGGCACGTGTTCCAGCATCTCCATGCAGGTCACGACATCGAAAGTGCCGGGCTCTTGCGCAGCCAGCGACTCGGCGCTGATCTCACGGTATTCGACGTTCGGCGTGTTGGCTTCCAGCGCATGCAGCTGGGCCACTTTCAGGGCCTTGGTAGCGAGGTCGATCCCCACGACCGTCGCACCTTGACGGCCCATGGCATCCGTCAGGATGCCGCCGCCACAACCCACGTCGAGGACACGTTTAGCCGCCAACGGGACGTGTCCCTGGATCCAGTCCAGGCGCAGCGGGTTGATCTGGTGCAGCGGCCGGAATTCGCTCTCGGGGTCCCACCAGCGGTGGGCGAGGTCTGAAAACTTGGCCAGTTCGGCAGGGTCGGCGTTGACGGTGGTTTCGCTCATGATGCGATTGTCACGCCAAAAAACGCACGTTTTGTCGAGCGGCCAAGTAAAAAGGCCCCGCAAGCGGGGCCTTTTTGCGGCTCGGGGCACTAGCCCCAGGCTTTAGCGATTGGCGCGGGTGCCGACCACTTCGATTTCCACGCGGCGGTTCTTCGCGCGGCCTTCGGCGGTCTTGTTGTCGGCGACAGGTTGCTTCTCGCCCTTGCCTTCGGTGTACACGCGGTTCTTCTCGATGCCCTTGGACACGAGGTAGGCCTTGACGGCTTCAGCGCGGCGGACGGACAGGCGCTGGTTGTAGGCGTCGGTGCCCACCGAGTCGGTATGGCCGACGGCGATGATCACTTCCAGGTTAATACCCTTGACCTTGCCGACCAGGTCGTCCAGCTTGGCCCTGCCTTCGGGCTTGAGGACGGACTTGTCGAAGTCGAAGAAGGCGTCGGCGGCGTACGTCACCTTGGTGGCGGCGGGCGGCTGGGGTGCCGGCGCGGGACGCGGAGCAGCAGCGGGAGGCGGCGGTGCCGGAGCGACGGCGACCGGGGCCGGAGCGGGAGGAGGCGGCGGAACCAGGGCGCCATCGCAACCCTTGGCGGCCGTGGCGGGAGTCCAGAAGGCATCACGCCAGCAGAGCTCGTTGGTGCCGTTCTTCCACACCAGCTCACCGGAGCCGTTCTGCCAGTTGTCGATGCGGTTGCCACCATCGGCAGCGGTCACCCGAGTTTGCGCCCCGGCGGCTGTTGCCAGCGCAGCGACGGCAAACATCAGCGCCACT
>JAQZBU010000010.1 GCA_029237735.1 Ramlibacter sp.
ACCTCGATCCTGCTGTCGGGCAGCAGCGTGGCGTTGGTGCCCCTGACCTCCAGGACGGTGTCCCGGGTGATGAAGTCGGTGTCGCTCGTGCCGGTGTCGTCGGTGATGGTGGTAATTACCAGGGCCTTGCCCGTGCCCGAGGTATCCACGGTGATGGAGTAGACGCTGCTGGCCGCACCCTGATTGCCTGCAAGGTCCTCGATGCGGGCCACGTAGGTGTGAGCGCCATCGGCCAGGCCGCCGTCGGTGAAGCTCCAGCTGTTGCCGGTCAGGATGGCCGCTCCCAAGCGAACGTTATCGCGGTAGATCGCGATCACTTCCCCCGCCGCGAGCGCTCCTGTGAGGCTGCCGCTCAAGGTCGGGGACGTGTCGTCGGTGGTGCCGCCGTTGGCCAACGTGCCGGTGAGCGGGGCCACATCGTCGTTGATGGCGGTGATGGACAAAGACACGCCGTCGTTGGATCCCGGAGCACCCGAGGCATGGGTGTCCACGGTGATGGCGTAGGCGGTGCTGGTGGCGCCCTGGTTGCCTGCTAAGTCCTCCACGCGGGCCTGGTAGGAGTGGGCGCCGTCGGCCACGCCACTGTCGGTGAAGCTCCAGCCGTTGCCCGAGAGGGATGCCGTTCCAACCCGAATGTTGTCGCGGTAGATGGCGATTACCTCACCAGCCGCGAGCGTTCCAGTCAAGCCGCCGCTCAGACTGGGGGAGGTGTCGTTGGTGAAACCGCCGCTGGCCACCATCCCGGTGATCGCAGCCACATCGTCGTTGACGGCGGTGATGGACACAGACACACCGTCGTTTGCTCCTGGAGCGCCAGAGGCGTGAGTGTCTACGGTAATGGCGTAGGCGCTGCTAGTAGCGGCTTGATTGCCGGCGAGGTCCTCAACGCGGGCCTGGTAGCTGTAGCTCCCATCGGCCAGTCCGCTGTCGACGAAGCCCCAGCTGCTGCCAGAGAGCGTGGCCGTGCCAACGCGGCTGTCGTCGCGATAAATGGCAATCACTTCACCGCTGCCCAGCGTTCCGGTGAAGCTGCCGCTCAAGGTGGGAGAAGTGTCGTTGGTGGCGCCGCCGCTGGCCACCGTGCCGACTAGCGGAGCCACATCGTCGTTCACTGCAGTGATGGATACGGAGAAGACGTTGCTGGATCCCCCTCCACCCGAGCCAAGTGCAGCCACTGTGATCGCGTAGATTCCGCTGATGGCGCCTTGGTTGCCAGCAAGGTCTTCGACACGGGCTTGGTAGGCGTGGGCGCCTGTGGACAGGCCAGCATCGGTGAAGCTCCAGCTGTTGCCCGAGAGGGTGGCTGTTCCCACGCGAGTGTTGTCGCGGTAGATGGCGATCACTTCATCCGCCGCAAGAGTGCCAGTGAGGGTGCCGCTCACTGCGGGAGAGCTGTCGTCGGTGGTTCCACCGTTGGCGACGGTGCCGGTGAGCGGGGCCACATCATCGTGCACTGCGGTGATGGAGACTGCCACGCCGTCGCTCGCTCCGGGCTCACCCGAGGCATGGGTGTCCACAGTGACAGCTTGGCTCGCTGTACTCAGCACGCTGCTCTCGGAGTTAATAATCCGAGCCTGGTAGGTGAAGCTGTCACCGTGCGGATTGGGGTCTTCGTAGCTCCACTGACCATTAGCAAGCACGGTGACGTCGACCCACGTTATGCCGCCATCGCTACTAACCTGCAAGCGCTGTCCGTTGGCCAGCTCCGATGCATGACCATTCAATGTGAGTGTCGTGTCGCTGGTGATGAAGTCAGCGTTGCTTTCTCCAGTATCCGTTGAGATGGCGTCTATCCAAACCGTGGGCGACTTGGCTCCATCGTCGGCCATACCTGAGGCACCGAACTCCCGCGCCATGTCGGCAGCGGCAAAGAAAAGAGGAACGAATGCGGCAATGATCCCCCAGTAATCGTCGTCCCCGTCCTCAGCTGACGCGCCATTGCCTGCCGCCAGTGGCTGTGCGTCAGCATCGCTGGCGTCCGCCATTACGTCGCCTTGGACATTGGGGCTCTGCGCGCTGATGTACGGTGCAGACCCGGAGAACAGTTCGCCGTCCCCGCTTTCGGCATATTCACCGTTGACTGGTGTCGTTACCAGCTTTCCATTCACGAGACCTTGAGCAACGTCGCTTGCACCGTCCGCAGCGCCCACAAAGATTTCCGAGATGTCGCCGGTGCTGACAACCAAGGTCGGCGCTGCTTCGGCTCCTTGTGGCGTATAAAAACCCTTCAGAACCACGGACTGGCCGTCGTCGAACTCCAGGGAGAGGTCACGTCCGATGCGCTTGCGCGCAACCAACAGAGCCTGCGGCGAGTGCAGGTTCAAGCAATCGGCAGCTTTCACGGCGATGGCGGCCGAAGCGGCGCCGTCGAGCGCATTCGAGGTTTGGACGCGCTCGCCAGTGGCGGCTTTGGACAGGATCTTGGTTGTCATAGAGTTCCTAAAAATGTTTTGGCAGTGAAGGCTGAAGTCGACTCAGCGTTCTCGCATTGCTTCGGCTGCCTTGTTGAACGGTTTGAGCAAATACTGGAGGACGGACTTTTGGCCTGTGTGAATGTCTACGGTCGCGACCATCCCAGGAAGCAGCGGTAGCAATGCGGCGTTCTTATGCGACACCAGGTTGGATGCCTGGGTCTTGACCCAGACACGGTAGTAGTAGCGATCGCGGTGAATGTCGTCCTGAAGCGTGTCGGGCGATACCTGCGAAACAACTCCCGGCATGGATCCGTGAATGCTGTAGTCGTAGGAGCTGAACTTGATCGACGTGGCCAACCCCGGGCGGATGTAGGCGACGTCGCGCGGATCGATGCGAACTTCAACGCGCAGCTGATCGTCGAGCGGCACGATTTCCATGAGTTTGCCGCCGGGGGCGAGCACGCCGTCCGCGGTGGTGATCTGCACGTCCTTGACGATGCCGCGCACTGGCGAATGCAGCGTGGTGCGCGCCACGCTGTCGGTGCGCGCAATCTGGATCTGCGAAAGGCTTTCGAGCTCGGCGGAGGCCTTGGCCAGTTCCTCGCTCGCTTTCACCGTGTACTGGTTGCGTGTTTCAGCGGATTTCGCGTTCAACTCGGCGATGGTGCGGCGTAAGCGCACCACTTCCAGGTGGCCTGCTGCCCCCTTGGCTACCAGTGGCTCGGTCACCGCGAGTTCCTCACGAAGACTGCGACTGGACTGTTCCAGCGCTTCAAGGCCTGCCGCGAGCGTGTTGCGGCGCGATGCCAGCAAGGCCAGCTCGCGCCGCAACAGCGCCTTGTCAGACTGAACATCCTCAGGAAACGAGGGTCTGCCGTTGCCAATCTCGGCAACGAGGCGCGCGACCTGGGCTTTGAGCGAGCGCAGGCGGGCCGCGCTTTCGCCGGCCGCCGAGCTGGCGCGAGTCTTGTCGAGCTCCGCCAAGGGCTGGCCTGCCTCCACGATATCGCCTTCCCTGGCATGCAGACGCGAGACAATGCCGCCTTCCAGGCTCTGGATGATCTGAGCATGCGACGAAGGGACGACCCTGCCCGCGCCGACAACAACTTCGTCCAGTTCCGCTGCCCAAGCCCAGACGAGAAAGGAAAGGAGTGCTGCCAAGGCGCACCAGATCACTCCGCTGCTCCAGGTGCGCTGGCGTGTTCGTTCAACTTGGCGCAGGACCAAAGGCTGGTTCATGCAATTACTCCGGCAAGCGAGCCAGAGTGTTTAGGGCACGTGGCTGTTGCAGTACAGAAACAGCGCGGGTTGCGCCGGGTGGGCTTGCGTTCGGTCTGGCGTTTCCGACAGCAGCTGTGTTCTGGGGCTTGCCGGCTAGCCTGGCGAGCACCTCGTCGCGGGGGCCGTCCATGACGATGCGACCCTCATCGACAACGCAGATGCGGTCAACCAACTGCAGCGCGGCCATGCGATGGCTCACCAGAACGAGCGTGCGGCTGCCCATCCAATCTTTCAACCGCGCGATGGCCAGCGCCTCGGCAGCGTCGTCCATGTTGGATGTGGGCTCGTCGAGCATCAGCACCTGGGGTTGGCCGATCAGCGTCCGCGCCAGCAGCACGAACTGGCGCTGACCACTCGACAGACCTTGACCGCCTTCGAAGATCGGTATGTCCAGACTTCGGGTGCCAGCGGCGGCAAGTTGCTCGGCGCCGGCCAGGTGCAACGCCTTGATCATGCTCTCGTCGCTGGCTAGTTCATGGCCCATTGCGAGGTTTTCGCGCATAGTGCCGTAGAACAGCCGCGACTCCTGCGACATGTAGCCAATATGCCGGCGTAGATCATCCACCCGGATCGCGTTGTACTCTGTGCCGTCGAGGGTAAGAGCACCTTTTCCCGGGACCAACAGCCCGGACAGCACCCGCAGCAGCGAACTCTTGCCGGCGCCTACCCGTCCGACCAGAGCCACCTTTTCGCCGGCGCGAATTTGCAGGTGGTCGATCGACACTACGGGTGCGGCCTCGGGTGAGTATCGAAACTCCAGGCCGGCCGCGCCGATGGCTCCGTGCGCCTGCTCGCGTGTGGCCTGCCCCGCAGTGCCGGTAATATCCGTAGGGCGCATCAACAAATCGTCCAGGCACTCCTTGGCGACCTTTGCCTGCTGCCATCGGCTGAATACGACACCCAATTGGGCGAACGGAGCGATCGCGCGTGTCCCGAGGATGGAGCAGGCAGTCAATGCACCGACGGTCATCGAGGCATCCATGACCTGGTATGCGCCCACCACCATGATCCCGAGCCAAACAAGTTGCTGCGCTTCCTGAGTCCACGCCAACAGGGATGACGCCAGAAAACGCGAACGCAGGCTGTTCTGCGCGCATTCGGTATTGCAGTCATTCCACAGTGCATGGAATCGCTTCTGGGCACGCAGGGCTTTGATGTCTTCGATGCCCTCGATTGATTCAACCAGGATGGCGTTGCGTAGTGCCGAAGCCCTGCTGCTCTCGCGGGCAAGTCTTGCCATCGGCCATTGCGCAATCAGGCCAGGAACTGCGATCAGGGGAATCGCGCACAGCGCCACGGCTGCCACCGGCGCGCCTCCGATGAGATACAGGACGAACAGGAAAAGCGCGGCGAACGGTATATCGATAACGGCGACCGTTGTCGTCGAGGTGATCAATTCGCGGATCGCGTCGATCTCTCGCAACTGGGCCATGAAGCTGCCGGTAGATCGCGGGCGCGCATCCAGGCGAAGCGCGAGTGCATGGGCGTACACGCGACCCGAGATGGCCAGGTCGGTCTGCTTGCCGCTGTGGTCTGCGTTGTGTGTGCGCGCGAGCTTGAGGACGAGGCTGAAGGCCAGCGCCAGCATGACCCCTATGGCCAGAGTCCAAAGCGTAGACAGCGACTGCGAAGGAATGACGCGGTCGAACATCTGCATGGAGAAGAGTGAACCCGCCAGGGCAAGGCAGTTGATGCCGAACGCGCCTACTGACTGGTGCACCAGACTTGGCCAATGCCGGAAGTATTCCTCAAGCACCCAATTGGGTTTGTGGGGGGCAAGGAATTCGTTCGCGCGTGCGTCCTGCATCAGTGCGTCCTGTTGGAAGTGGCGCCGGCATCGGCCGCCGATCGGACTGTGTGGCCGGAGGAGATCACGGGAGGTGCTGTCAGCATTTCGGAAAGTTCATCGTGCAGCCCATGCAGCTTCGCCACCAACACCATGCGATCGAATCCGATACTTGCGAGCGCAACGTCCGCGGCCAGGACCTCCTGGTGGGTGTTCAGCAGATCCAACACCTGGCGCCGGCCCGCCAGGAACTGGTCCAGGAAGTTGCGCCTCGTCGCCGCATTGCTCAGAGCTTGCGACTCCAACAATGGTCGGCGCATATCAATACTCTGCAGTTCGGCCTGAATGCGCCGGGACGAATCCTCGGCGGCCTCGCGCACGGATTGAACTCGAAGGAGGGCTGCCTGGACCTCGGCGCTGGTGGACTCGATGCGCGAGTCGATGCCCGCTTCAAGCACATCCATGCTCAGCGTCAGATTTATGCTCGGCGCCGAATTGGGCTGACTGCCGGTAGCCCGCGCTGCCTGGACATACAAGGATGGCCAACGCGCCGCCTTGACGCTTTGCACATGGTGGACAGCGGCCTGATGCTCGGCCTCTGCCTGGCGTACGCCAGGCAAAATCGATGGGTCCCAGCTTGATGCGGGTCCGTTTCCCATCAGCAGTGTGGGTGACGCCAGAATACGGTCGTCTACGGGACCACCCGAAAGCATGGACAGCCTTGACAGCGATTGCTCCCGCAGGAGGCAGGCCGTCATGCCGGCCGCTTGGGTTTGCGCGAGACGGGCCTGCGCTAGTTCGACGTCGCCCGAGCCCATAAGCCCCGCTTCCGCGCGCAAGCGGACGATGCGAACTGTCTCTTGGAGGCCGCCCGAAGCTCGCTGATGCAGTCGCGCCATTTCGGTTTGGCGTGCGGCGTTGAGCCAAGCCTCGACAATGTCCAGCGTGATGCGGTTGATCGTGTCTCTGTGTTCCTGAATCTTCCCTTCTTCGCGCTTGCGGGCCTCTTCAATGAGGTTGTCGGTCTTGCCGAAATCGTGGAGCAGTTTGGACAGCTGCGCATTGGCTGCCGAGGCTAGCTTGCCGTTGGCAGCTCCGTTTCTACCGCTGCTGGCGTTTAGTCGAAGCTGGGGAGAGTATGCGGAACCAGCAGTGTCTACTTCAGCCCGCGCTTTTCGCAGCTGTGCCATTGCCCGCGTAATTTCTGGGTTGCTCAGCCTCGCTCTCTCGACTGACTGTTGCAGCGTCGCGGGCCGCGCACTGCCGGTCTCGTTTTCGAGCGGATGTGCGCGACGCGGGCACGAGCTGCTGGGTTCAGTTGAGGTATGCGTTTTCGTTTCAGGTGTTTTCGGGCTCGCGCGCAAGCTCACGCTGAGTTTCAACGCCAGACCGTCTGCCTCGATGCGAGGCAAGGCCCAAGCCCTGTCACACGAAACAACCATCGCGAAGGCCAACGCCGCAGCCACGAGCTGCTGGCTCGAGGTAACTGTGCCTGAATACGACAAGAAGGTAACGGCGGGCATCAAGAAAGAACACGTCTATCGATCAGAAGACGCAACGTGGTGGTGGCGTTGCAAGGGGTTCTGGTGCAGCCGACAGGGTGTGAAGGAGCTGCGTGCCATCGCTGCAGGGGGCTGATCAACGTCAATCGATCTACCTGCTGAGCGCAGCCCATCAGTGGCGATTATGTTGAGCGCTGGATCGATGTCCACGAGACGAACGTATGGCGAGCGCGCAAACAACAATGCCCGCGAAGGCGGGCATTGTTGGTTTGGTATCCGGTAAGACCGGATATTGGGAGGATGCCTATCGCTGGTTGAGCGGCTTCACGTCGCGCGCGGTCGAGCCGGTGAAGAGCTGGCGCGGGCGGCCAATCTTGTACTCTGGGTCGCCGATCATTTCGTTGAGCTGCGCAATCCAGCCGACGGTGCGGGCCAGCGCAAAGATTGCTGTAAACAAGCTGACAGGGATGCCGATGGCGCGCTGCACGATGCCGGAGTAGAAGTCCACGTTCGGGTAGAGCTTGCGCGAGACGAAGTATTCGTCTTCCAGGGCGATCTTTTCGAGCGCCATGGCCAGCTTGAACAGCGGGTCATTGTGCAGACCCAGTGAGTCCAGTACTTCGCGGCAGGTTTCCTGCATCAGTTTGGCGCGCGGGTCATAGTTCTTATAAACGCGGTGACCGAAACCCATCAGCTTGACGCCGGAGTTCTTGTCCTTGACCTGCTTGATGAACTCGCCGATCTTGTCGACGCCGCCCTGGCGCTGGATGTCATACAGCATGTTGAGGCACGCTTCGTTGGCGCCGCCATGGGATGGGCCCCAGAGGCAGGCCACACCGGCCGCGATGGCCGCGAAAGGGTTCGTGCCAGACGATCCGCACAGGCGCACTGTCGAGGTTGACGCGTTCTGCTCGTGGTCGGCATGCAGGGTGAAGATGCGGTCCATGGCCCGCACCAGCACGTCGTTCGGCTGGTACTCCTCGCACGGGGTGGCAAACATCATGCGCATGAAGTTGCCCGCGTACGACAGGTCGTTCTGCGGGTACATGTAGGGCTGACCAGCGCTGTACTTGTAGGCCATGGCCACCAACGTGGGCATCTTGGCGATCAGGCGGATTGCGGCGATTTCACGGTGTTCCGGGTTATTGATGTCGGTACTGTCGTGATAAAACGCCGACAGGGCGCCCACAAGGCCGGTCATGATGGCCATCGGGTGCGCGTCGCGGCGGAAGCCCCGCAGGAAGAACTGCATCTGCTCGTTGACCATGGTGTGCATGGTCACGGTGCGGCTGAACTTTTGCTTGCCCTCGGCGTTCGGCAGCTCTCCATAAAGCAGCAGGTGGCAGGTTTCCATGAAGTCGCACTGGGTCGCCAACTGCTCGATCGGGTAGCCGCGATATAGCAGTTCGCCCTTGTCGCCGTCGATGTACGTGATCGCGGACTGGCAGGCTGCGGTGGACATGAAGCCCGGGTCGTAGGTGAACATGCCCGTCTGTGCGTAGAGCTTTCGGATGTCGATCACATCCGGGCCCACGCTGCCCTGGTAGACCGGCAGGTCCACATTGGGGCTGCCATTGGAGAACGACAGGGTGGCTTTGGTGTCAGAGAGTTTCATAACGGTTTCCTTGGGCTTTAATTCGGTTGGCTTCGCATCATCTCGAGCACTTCTCTCACGTCGCTTGTGTCCATTGCGCCTTCGGGTGCCTTGCGCCGAAGCAGCAAGTCCAGCAGGTCGTTATCCGCCAAATCCATCAACACGTTCAGGGCCGCGGCGTGTCTCATCGTGAGGCGCGCCTCGTGCCGGGCGAAGAACCGCTCGATGAACAGGTCATTTTCCAGCAAGCCCCGGCGGCACCGCCATTTCAGCTTGCTGAGGGTCCTCTCGTCAATCAGCTCGTCGCCATCGTCCACTAGATCGCCCGCCGAACCATCAATTCCTTGATCTTGCCGATCGCCATGGTCGGGTTCAGTCCTTTCGGGCACACATCCACACAGTTCATGATCGTATGGCAACGGAAGAGCCGATACGGGTCCTCTAGATTGTCCAGTCGCTCGGCCGTGGCTTCGTCGCGGCTGTCGGCGAGGAAGCGATAAGCCTGCAGCAACCCAGCGGGCCCGACGAACTTGTCCGGGTTCCACCAAAAGCTGGGGCAGGCTGTGGAGCAGCTGGCGCACAGGATGCATTCATATAGACCGTTGAGCTCTTCCCGCTCTTCAGGAGACTGTAGCCGCTCCTTCTCGGGGGGCACATTGTCATTGATCAAGTAAGGCTTGATGGAGTTGTACTGCTTGAAGAATTGCGTCATGTCCACGATCAGGTCGCGGATGACAGGTAGGCCGGGCAGCGGCTTCAGGACGATCGTGCCCTTGAGCGTGAGCATGTTGGTCAGGCAGGCCAGACCGTTCTTGCCGTTGATGTTCATGGCGTCGGAGCCGCAGACACCTTCGCGACATGAGCGGCGGAACGACAGCGTCGGATCCTGCGCCTTGAGCTTCATCAAGGCGTCCAGCAGCATGCGTTCCTGGCCATCGAGCTCAATCTCGACGGTTTGCATGTAGGGCTTGGCATCCTTGTCCGGGTCGTAGCGGTAGATCTGGAAGGTGCGTTTTTGCATGGGTTAATCTCTTTGAATCTAGGCGCTTCGCGGGTCAGCGGTATTACGTAGGAGGCGGGCTGGTCAGAACGTGCGGACCTTCGGCGGTACGGAGTCAACGGTAAGAGGCTTCAGCTGCACCGGCTTGTACGACAGGCGGCTGCCTTCGCTGTACCAGAGCGTGTGCTTCATCCAGTTCGCATCGTCGCGGCCCAGCGGGGCGACAGGATCGTCCGCGGGGCGCTCGTAGTCGCTGACGGTGTGGGCGCCGCGGCATTCCTTGCGTGCGGCCGCCGAGACGATCGTTGCCTCGGCGCATTCGATGAGGTTCTCGACCTCCAGCGCCTCGATCCGGGCGGTGTTGAATACTTTGGACTTGTCCTTGAGCGCCAGCGACTTAACCCGGTCGCGGATCGCGGCGATCTGCTTCACGCCTTGGTCCATCATCGCCTGGGTGCGGAACACGCTCGCGTGCTTTTGCATTGAGTCGCGCATGTCGTTGGCGACGTCCTGCGCGTATTCGCCGTTGTTCGTGTTCTCCAGGCGGTTGAGGCGCTCCAGCGTCCGGTCGGCGGCATCGCCGGGGAGGGCCTTGTGCGATTTCGTGCGGCTCGCGAACTCGACGATGTGGTTGCCGGCGGCGCGGCCGAACACCAGCAAGTCGAGCAGCGAGTTGGTGCCCAGGCGGTTGGCGCCATGCACGCTGACGCAGGAGCACTCGCCCACGGCATAAAGGCCGTTGACGACAGCGTTGTGCACGTCGCCTTGCTGCACGACGACCTGGCCGTTTATGTTGGTCGGGACCCCTCCCATCTGGTAGTGGATGGTCGGCACCACGGGGATCGGCTCTTTCGTGATGTCGACGTTGGCGAAGTTCACGCCGATTTCGAACACCGAGGGCAGGCGCTTGTGGATCGTCTCCGCGCCGAGGTGATCCAACTTGAGCAGCACGTAGTCCTTGTTTGGCCCGCAGCCGCGCCCTTCCTTGATCTCCTGGTCCATCGAGCGTGAGACGAAGTCGCGCGGCGCCAGGTCCTTCAGCGTGGGCGCGTAGCGTTCCATGAAGCGCTCGCCCTGGCTGTTCAGCAGGATCGCGCCTTCGCCGCGACAGCCTTCGGTCAGCAGCACGCCCGCGCCGGCGACGCCGGTCGGGTGGAACTGCCAGAACTCCATATCTTCCAGCGGGATGCCGGCGCGCGCTGCCATGCCCAGGCCGTCCCCGGTGTTGATGAAGGCATTTGTGGATGCCGCGAAGATGCGCCCCGCGCCGCCGGTGGCCAGCAGCGTGGTCTTGGCTTCCAGTATGTGCAGGTCGCCGGTTTCCATCTCCAGGGCGGTTACGCCGACCACGTCGCCATCGGCGTCGCGGATCAGGTCCAGCGCCATCCATTCGACGAAGAAGCTGGTCTTGGCCTTCACGTTCTGCTGGTACAGCGTGTGCAGCATCGCGTGGCCGGTGCGGTCCGCCGCCGCGCAGGCGCGCTGCACCGGTTTTTCGCCGTAATTCGCGGTATGGCCACCGAACGGGCGCTGGTAGATCGTGCCGTCGGGGTTACGGTCGAAGGGCATGCCCATGTGCTCAAGGTCATAGACGACCTTGGGCGCCTCGCGGCACATGAACTCGATGGCATCCTGGTCGCCCAGCCAGTCGGAGCCTTTGATGGTGTCGTAGAAGTGGTAGTGCCAGTTGTCCTCGGACATGTTGCCCAGTGACGCGCCGATGCCGCCCTGGGCCGCAACCGTATGGGAGCGGGTGGGAAACACCTTCGACAGGACGGCCACATTCAGGCCGGCGCGGGCGAGCTGCAGCGAGGCGCGCATGCCGGAGCCACCGGCGCCGATGATTACAACGTCAAACTTGCGCTTGGTGATATTGTTAGAGGTATACGACATTGCTCACAGTCTCCAGAGAACTTGGACGGCCCAGCCCGCGCACGCGGTTAGCCACACGATAGTGAAGACCTGAAGCACGAGCCGCAGCCCTACCGGCTTGATGTAATCCATGAAGACTTCGCGCATCCCCACCCAGACGTGCAGGAGCAGGGCGACGATGACGGTGAAAGTCAGCACCTTCATCCACTGGGCGGCGAAGATGCCCGCCCACTTGTCGTAGCCGATGGGGCCCTTCGAGAAGATGACCTGCGCCAGCACGATCAACGTGAAGAGCGCCATCAGGGCGGCGGTGACGCGCTGGCTGAGCCAGTCACGCAGGCCGTAGTGCGCGCCGACGACGACGCGCTTGGAACCGTAGTTCACGGACATGGTTTGGATCCTTGATTTTCTTAGTACAGGCCGAACAGCTTGGCGCCGAGGGCCAGTGTGAGCAGGATGCTGGCGATGAGGGTGAATTGCGCCGACTTCAGTCCGAACGCCTTGCTGACGGCGGCGTGGCTCACGTCCATCCAGAGGTGACGTAGCCCCGCGATGAGGTGGTGCAGGTATGCCCAGATCAGCGCCAGCGCCACCAGCTTGATGAACCAGCCGGGGAAAAACCAGAGGCCACTGTTGAAGGCGGCCTTGAATCTGGCGAAGGAGTATTCGGACGTGACCGAGGTGTCGAACATCCAGATGATGAACGGCATCAGCGCGAACATCATGATGCCGCTTATGCGATGCATGCCCGAGACGATCGATGCGAGGGGCCACCGGTACGCCGGCAGGTCATTGAACGCATTGATGTTGCGGAATTCCGGCCGCTTCTTCGCTAGCTCTGTCATGTCGTGGCTTTCTTGGTGGGGCGCGTGCGCAAATTGTTCGGGAAGTGCAATCAACCCAAAATTCTATTGCAACGCATCAAACTGACTTGGAACCTTCACGGACAGGGGCCATCAGCTCAGATCGTTCCGGTAGTGATGGGTGTCGGTGCGATAAAGGCCGCGCCGCAGTTCCATCGGTACGTCGTTATAGGTGTACGCGATGCGTTCCACGCTCAGCAGGGGGCTGCCGATCTCGACTTTCAGCAGAGCCGATTGCGCGGCGTCGGCAGCCACGGCGCGAATTTTCTCCTCGGCGCGCACCATGCGCACGCCGAACTCCATTTCGAACATCGCATAAGTCGGGCCTTGCCAGCCATCCATCTGCTCCGCGTTCAAGCCCTTGAAGGCGTTGCCGGGCAGCCAGAGGTCTTCGAGGATGGCGGGCACGCCGCCGAACGAGAGGACGCGGCGCACTTGCACTACGGGGTCGCCAGGTCGCAAGGCGAGGGCGCGCGCCACTTCGGCGGCGGCTCGCACGCGCTTGCATTCGACAATTTGGCGGTGCGCCGGCCCTTCGTCGGCGCGGTCGCCGGCATCCGGCATGAGCTTGAGAAATCGATACTGCACGTGCTGTTCGGAGTGCGTGGCGACGAAAGTGCCCTTGCCCTGGCGACGCACCACCAAGTTTTCTGCGGCGAGTTCGTCGATCGCCTTGCGCACCGTACCCTGGCTCACGCGGAAGCGCGCGGCCAGGTCCATCTCGCTGGGAATCGCCTCGCCCGGCTTCCATTCACCGGCTTGCAGGCTTTGCAGGATCAACGCCTTGATCTGCTGGTACAGCGGGCTGAATGCGGGCGTCGCGGGAACCTGCGCCTGGGCGGCGGCCAAGGCGGCGTTCTCGGGTAAGGAAGCAGGCGTCTGGGCCATCGCTGTCGGCGTCCGATAGGTTGGTTTTATGGGTTCGTCACTGAAACGCAAAACTGCTGGAATCATATCTTATATAAGACATAAGACAAGTTGACGCCCTAGGGTTTTCGAGAGTACACTTCGCAGGTTTCCGGCAGGGCTTTTGCCGCTTGGCTGGCGCCCGCTGGCCGGACCCGTTTCCCAACTCTCGACACGGAGAATTCCATGAGCAAAAAGCCCGTCCGCGTTGCCGTCACCGGCGCCGCTGGTCAAATCGGTTACGCACTGCTGTTTCGCATCGCTTCCGGTGAAATGCTGGGCAAAGACCAGCCGGTTATCCTCCAGCTGCTGGAAATCCCTGACGAAAAGGCCCAGAAAGGCCTCAAGGGCGTGATGATGGAACTGGAAGACTGCGCCTTCCCGCTGCTCGCCGGCATGGAAGCGCACAGCGACCCGCTCACCGCCTTCAAGGACACCGACTATGCGCTGCTGGTTGGCGCCCGTCCGCGCGGGCCCGGCATGGAGCGGGCCGACCTGCTCGCCGCCAACGCGCAGATCTTCACTGCGCAGGGCAAGGCCTTGGACAAGGTCGCCAGCCGCAACGTCAAGGTGTTGGTGGTCGGAAACCCTGCGAACACCAATGCCTACATCGCAATGAAGAGCGCGCCCAGCCTGCCGCGCGAGAACTTCACCGCCATGCTGCGCCTGGACCACAACCGCGCCGCATCGCAGATTGCCGCCAAGACCGGCGTGAAGGTCGGCGACATCGAGAAGCTCACCGTGTGGGGTAACCATTCGCCCACCATGTACGCCGACTACCGCTTCGCCACCGCCGGCGGCAAGGCCATCAAGGACATGGTCAACGACCAGGTCTGGAACGCCGAAGTGTTCCTGCCCACGGTCGGCAAGCGCGGCGCCGCCATCATCGAGGCCCGCGGCCTGTCGTCGGCCGCCTCTGCCGCCAACGCTGCCATCGACCACATGCGCGACTGGGCGCTGGGCACCAACGGCAAGTGGGTCACGATGGGCATTCCATCCAACGGCGACTACGGCATTCCCAAGGACGTGATGTTCGGCTTCCCGGTCACCACGGCCAACGGCAAGTACGAGGTCGTCAAGGGCCTTGAGATCGACGCGTTCAGCCAGGAACGCATCAACAAGACGCTCAAGGAACTGCAAGACGAGCAGGCCGGCGTCGCCCATCTGCTTTGACCCTTCGACAGGCTCAGGGCGAACGGAATCCATGTGAAGAAGCATCCGCGTGAAATCCTTCTTGGCGCACAGGCACAAACCGGCTTCCTGCCGGTCTGCGACCACTACAGCGGCGTCGAGGCGCGGATGCGCAAAAGCCTGCAGCTGCAGGCGGAGATGACCGAGGAGTTCGGGGCTTGCGTCTTCGACGTGACCCTGGACTGCGAGGACGGCGCACCGGTCGGCGGCGAAGCCGATCACGCCGCGCTCGTCGTCGCGCTGCTATCCCTCGCGAGCGACAAGGCGCGCGTAGCTGTGCGCATTCACCCGGCCGACCATCCTGCCTTCGAGCAGGACATCGCCACGATCGCCGGCAAGGCAGGCCGCAGGCTGTGCCACATCATGATTCCGAAGGTGGAATCGGTGCGTGATGTCGAACGAGCCTGCGAGCTGCTCGACGCAGCGGGCGCGGGCCACTTGCCATTGCAAGCGCTGATCGAGTCGCCCGCGGCAGTGCACCGGGCGTTCGACATCGCGGCGCATCCCCGAATCCAGTCACTTAGCTTCGGCTTGATGGACTTCGTGTCCGCCCATGGGGGTGCCATTCCGTCCTATGCGATGGGCATAGAAGGGCAGTTTACGCACCCGCTGGTGGTTCGCGCCAAGCTGGAGATCGCCTCGGCCTGCCATGCACACGGCAAGGTGCCGGCGCACGGCGTGGTCACTGAATTCAAGGACAAGTCGGCCCTGGGCGCCGCGGCGCGCAGGGCCGCGCTCGAATTGGGTTTCACCCGGATGTGGAGCATCCACCCGGACCAGATCCGGCCCATCCTGGAAGCCTTCGCGCCCAGCGCGCACGAGATCGAGAATGCTACCAAAATAATAGCTGCGGCGGCCCGGGTGGACTGGGCGCCGATCAGCTTCGAGGGCAAGCTGGAGGACAGGGCGAGCTACCGTTACTACTGGCAGGTGCTGGAGAGGGCGCACCAGACCGGAAGGAAGCTTGCCGCCGACGTGCAGGGATGGTTCGACACCCCGCATCATTAAATCCAAATGGAGACAAGTTGAATGAAAGCCCTTCTGGCAGCAATGCTCATCGCCGTCACACCTGCCCTCGTGCTGGCGCAAACGAAGCCGCCCGTGAAAAAGGGAGCGAAGGAAACGGTCAAGAAGCGCGGGGGCAAGTCCGCGGCCAAAACGGCGGAGGAAGCCATCCCCGTCGATGACGATCCTGCCCACACGTTGACGCCCGCCGATCTCGAGGTCGCCAAGCTCGTCCACGTGGGTGACATCCCCTGCGAGCTCGGCGCGACCGTCCACATCACGCCGCACAAGCGCGAAGGCTTCTTCAACGTACGCACCGGGATCCAGCGATTCCGGATGCATCCGGTCGAAAGCCGCACCGGCGCGATCCGCCTTGAAGACCCCCGGGCCGGCGCGATGTGGCTGCAGCTGGGCAACAAGTCCATGCTCATGAGCCAGAAGATGGGCCTGCGCCTTGCCGACGAGTGCATGAGTCCCGCCCAGGCGACGGTGGCCGAAGCGTTGAAGAAGAACCCGATGCCCAGCCTGCTGGAGCCGCTGCCGGCTCCCAAGGCGGCCGCGTCCGCCGATGTTGCGGCGCCCGCCGCTGCCGCCGCGGCAGACCCTGTCCCTGCATCGAAATAGGTAGAGAGCAAAACCGGCCGCAGGCTGCTACACGATTTGATTTGAACGGAGAACCCATGCTGCAAGACTATGTGAACCACGTGGCCGAACGCGCCGCGCTCGGCATCCCGCCGCTGCCCCTGTCGGCCAAACAGACCGGCCAGCTGATCGAGCTGTTGAAGAACGCATCGCCGGGCGAGGCCGAGTTCCTGGTAAACCTGATCTCGCACCGGGTGCCGGCCGGCGTGGATGACGCGGCCAAAGTCAAGGCCAGCTACCTCGCCGCCGTGGCGCACGGCACCGAGAGTTGCCCGGCCATCAGCCGCGAAAAGGCCACCGAGCTGCTGGGCACCATGCTGGGCGGCTACAACATCAGCCCGCTGATCGACTTGCTCGATGACGCGCAGGTGGGCGGCATCGCTGCCGAGGGCCTGAAGAAGACGCTGCTGATGTTCGACCAATTCCACGACGTCAAGGAAAAGGCCGACAAGGGCAACGCCCACGCAAAGGCCGTGCTGCAAAGCTGGGCCGACGCCGAGTGGTTCACCAGTCGGCCCGAAGTGCCGCAAAGCATCAAGGTCAGCATCTTCAAGGTCTCGGGTGAGATCAACACCGACGACCTTTCGCCCGCGCCCGACGCCTGGAGCCGCCCCGACATTCCCTTGCACGCACTGGCAATGCACAAGAACCCGCGCCCGGGCATCACGCCCGAGGAAGAGGGCAAGCGCGGCCCAGTCAAGTTCATCGAGGACCTGCGCGCCCGGGGCAACCTGGTCGCCTACGTGGGGGATGTGGTGGGCACGGGCTCATCGCGCAAATCCGCCACCAACTCTGTGCTGTGGTTTACCGGCGAAGACATCCCGTTCGTGCCGAACAAGCGTTTCGGTGGCGTGTGCCTTGGCGGCAAGATCGCTCCGATCTTCTACAACACCATGGAAGACTCGGGCGCGCTTCCTATCGAGCTCGACGTGAGCAAAATGGAAATGGGCGACGAAGTCGAACTGCGCCCTTATGAAGGCAAGGCGCTGAAGAACGGCGAAGTGATCGCCGAGTTCAAGCTCAAGAGCGAAGTGCTGTTCGACGAAGTACGTGCCGGCGGCCGCATTCCGCTGATCGTCGGCCGCGGCCTCACGGCCAAGGCGCGCGAAGCGCTGGGCCTGCCGCCCTCGACGCAGTTCCGCCTGCCGACGGCGCCGTTCGACACCAAGAAGGGCTACACCCTGGCCCAGAAGATGGTGGGCAAGGCCTGCGGCCTGCCGGAAAAGAATGGGACTCAGGTGGGCGTGCGCCCGGGCACCTACTGCGAGCCGAAAATGACGTCCGTGGGTTCGCAGGACACCACGGGCCCGATGACGCGCGACGAGCTGAAAGACCTGGCCTGCCTGGGCTTCTCCGCCGATCTGGTGATGCAAAGTTTCTGCCACACCGCGGCCTACCCGAAGCCGGTGGACGTGAAGATGCACCACGAGCTGCCCGAATTCATCAGCAACCGCGGCGGCATCTCGCTGCGTCCGGGCGACGGCATCATCCACTCCTGGCTTAACCGCATGCTGCTGCCCGACACCGTGGGCACGGGCGGCGACAGCCACACCCGTTTCCCGATCGGCATCAGCTTTCCGGCCGGCTCCGGCCTGGTGGCCTTCGGCGCGGCCACCGGCGTGATGCCGCTGGACATGCCCGAGAGTGTGCTGGTGCGCTTCAAGGGAGAGATGCAGCCCGGTGTCACGCTGCGTGACCTGGTGAATGCGATTCCCCTGTACGCGATCAAGGCCGGCCTGCTGACGGTGGCCAAGCAAGGCAAGAAGAACATCTTCTCGGGGCGCATCCTCGAAATCGAAGGCCTGCCGGACTTGAAGGTGGAGCAGGCGTTCGAGCTTTCCGATGCTTCAGCCGAGCGCTCGGCGGGTGGCTGTACGGTGCACCTGAACAAGGAACCGATCATCGAGTACATCACGAGCAACATCACGATGCTCAAGTGGATGATTGCGTCGGGCTATTCCGACGTGCGCACCATTAATCGCCGTATCAAGGCGATGGAAGCCTGGCTCGCCAACCCGGTGCTGATGAAGGCCGATGCCGACGCCGAATACGCCGCCGTGATCGAGATCGATCTGGCCGATATCCACGAGCCAATCGTCGCCTGCCCGAACGATCCGGACGACGTGAAGACGCTGACCGACGTGGCCGGCGCCAAGATCGACGAGGTGTTCATCGGCTCGTGCATGACCAACATCGGCCATTTCCGCGCTGCATCAAAGCTGCTGGAAAACAAGCGCGACATCCCGGTGAAGCTGTGGATGGCACCGCCCACCAAGATGGACGCCAAGCAATTGACCGAGGAGGGCCACTACGGCGTGCTGGGTACGGCTGGCGCGCGCATGGAGATGCCAGGCTGCAGCTTGTGCATGGGCAACCAGGCGCAGGTCAGGGAAGGGGCGACTGTGTTCAGCACCTCGACGCGCAACTTCCCGAACCGCCTTGGCAAGAACAGCAATGTGTACCTGGGCAGCGCCGAGCTGGCCGCGATCTGTTCCAAGCTTGGGCGCATTCCGACCAAGGATGAGTACATGGCCGACATGGGCGTCCTCACGGCGGCCAGCGACAAGATATACCAGTACCTGAACTTCGATAAGGTGAGCGACTACACCGCTGCGGCCGACACTGTGGCAGCCTGACGTCAAGGCGCTCCCTCAAAAAGAAAGCGGCCCGAGGGCCGCTTTCTTCATTCCGGGCTCGCTCCTTAATTGCGGTCGGATTTCGTAGTGCGCGTTGTAGCGCCGGTGGTCGTATCGCCGCTCGCGCCCATGGTCGTCGACGAAGACGAACCCGTGGTCGAAGAAGACGTGCCCGCGCTCTGCGAGGTGGACGACGGTGTGCTGCCGGCCGCCGTGTCGGTGCTCGGCGAGGTGGTGGTGCTGCCGCTCGTCGTAGCGCCCGAGCCCGTGCCTGGCGTGGCAGCGGTGGAGCCAGTGCTTGGTGCGGCAGTGCCGGTGCTCGGCGAGGTAGCCGTGGAGCCGCTGGTGCCAGTCGATGGGCCCGTGCCCGTGGCTGCGCCACTGGTGCCCGCTGTGCCGCCGCCCGAAGCTGTGCCCGACTGGGCCCACGCCAAGCCGAAGGTGCCTGCCATGGCGGCGGCGATGACGGTCATGCCCAATTTACGGTGAATCGATTTCATAAGAACTCCCTAAGTGTGATCAGTGGAAAGATGTTGCTATCCGCCAGCCGGCGAGATTGCCGGTCGCGGTAGTCGCTACGCGGCTGCACAATCTTGTCGATGCGACGTGCGAACGCTTGTGGGAGCCAGTCCCAGTCGCATGTCGGTTCTTGCTGACACAAGGGTTGTTGCTGTTTGTACGGCTCAGGCACTTTGCGCGAGCTTGCGGAGGACCTCGCCAGTGAACGGGTCCGCCGGGAAGAACGTTTCGAGCGCCAGCTCCTGCAACGTCACGTCGACCGGCGTGCCGAAGATCGTTGTGGTGCTGATGAAGCTCAGCACGCCGAAGCTGGTGCGAAACCGCAACGGCATGACAACGCCGAGGTGCTCGCCCTCCATGTGCAATTCATCCGCGCCCGCCGGCACGGGATAGCCTTGCAACTCCTCCAGCAGCGCCGACAGGGTGGCGTCGCCGGTGGCGTGTATCTGCTGGCGCAGCCGCTCGAACAAATGCTGTCTCCATTGCGCGAGGTTGACGATCTGCGGCGCCAGGCCCTGCGGGTGCAGCGACAGCCGCAATACGTTCAATCGCCCCTGCAATAACGCAGGGTCGGCGCCGGCGAGGAGGTGCGGCAACATGCGATTGGCCGCGACGAGGTTCCAGTGCCGGTCCACCGCGAGCGCGGGGTAGGGCTCGTGGCATTTGAGAATGAGGTCGACGGCCTGCCGCGCGGCTGCGAGGGCCGGATCGTCCAGTGGGCGCTCGCGGTACATGGGCGCGTAGCCGGCGGCTATCAGCAACGCATTGCGTTCCCGCAAAGGCACGTCGAGGCGTTCGGCGAGGCGCAGAACCATCTCTCTGCTCGGGAGAGAGCGGCCGGTTTCGACGAAGCTCAGGTGGCGTGTGGAGATCTCGGCTTCGTGCGCCAGATCGAGCTGGCTCAGGCGCCGGCGCTGCCGCCATTGGCGCAGGTGCTCGCCGAAGGGCCGCGGCGCGCGGGCCGCGGATTGGGTCGCCGTGTTCATGCCGCCATGGTAGGCCCAGAGCGTTCGAGCGCCATTACCTCCCACGTCATGGCCGCGCTATCGTGCGCGCGCCACCTTCGGCAATTGAAGCGTGAAGGTGGCCCCCGTGCCCGGCCCGTCGCTTTGCACTGTGAGGGTGCCGCCAATTTCCTTGGCCGCCAGCACGCAGCTGTGCAGCCCGAAACCGTGCCCGCCTGGCTTGGTGGTAAAACCGTGCGAGAAGACGCGCGTGAGGTTGTCGGCGGCGATGCCGCAGCCATCGTCGCTCACGCTCACGCTCAGCCAGTCAGCGTCCTGGCGCACCCCGACGCTCAGCCGGCGTTCGCTGTCCACGCCTTCCATTGCCTGGCGCGCGTTCTCGATCAGGTTTATCAGGATCTGCATCACCCGCGTCTTGTCCAGCCCCACCGGCTCAACTCGCTCGTACCCCCTTACCACCCTGATGCCTTGGTGAGCCAACGCGTCCTCCTGGATGCGCAGCGCATCGTCCACCAGCTCAGTCATGTTCGCAACCTCCAGCACCCCGCTGGCGCCTGCGTATGACTGCTGCATGGCCACTACGTTCTTGATGTGATCCACGCTCGCGCCCAGCCGGCCCAGCTCGCCCAACAGCTCGTCGCGCTCGCCCGCCAGTGCTTGGGCCAGCTCGCGCAGGTACCCTGGCAGCCGCCGCCCTTTCTCATCGTCCGCAAAGAACCCCCCCAAGTCCCCCGCGTTGCTCTCCAGCAAGCCCGCCAGATCGCCCACGCGCGCGGCACGTGACTTTCGCACTCGCTCTTCCAACACATGTGCCGAGACGTTCACGCTGGTCAGTACATTGCCGACGTTGTGCAGCACGTTCGTGGCTATCTGCGCCATGCCTGAGCGCCGTGCGGCAGCGAGGAGTTCGTGGGTCTGTTCTCGCACTCGTGGTTCCAGGCGGTCGTAGAGGAGCGCGTTTTCAAGTGAGACGGCCAGCTGGCCGGCGATCAGCATGACCGCGTCCAGGCGGCCGGTGGAAAAGGCGCCGCGGCTGAGGCGGTTTTCCAGAACGAGCATGGCGCGCAGGCTGCCCTGATTCAGGATGGGCATGACCAGCAGCGAGCAATGGCCGTGGCCAGCGAAGTACGGGTCACGGGCGAAGCGGTCGTCGGCGAGCGCGTCTTCCACCAGCAGCGGCTCGCGCGTCCGTTCGGCATAGCGGAAAGCCGACAGCGGCACCAAACCGCGCGCGCCGGCTTCCGCCGCCGGTATGCGCGACGCTTTCGTGCCCTGCCCATCGGAAAAAAACCAATCCTTGAGGTCTTCATCTCGCAATGCGAACCGCACCGCGGTGGCGCCGGTGAGCGCGCCCACGACTTCGGCGACGCGTATCTGCAGCCGCGCCAGGCTGGTCTCCGAACTCAGCGCCTGCGAGGCGCGCAAGATCGCCAAGGCGTCAATGGTGTCCACCGGCGCGTCCGGAGTGTCCACATCGGCGGGCGAAGACGCCGGTGCCGAAACAGCCGTCAGGAAGCCATGTGCGGCTTCCAGCTGACGCACCTTCGCGTCAGCACCCCAAGCCTGATACAGATGCTTGGCGTGAGCGATGAACTGTTGACCGCTCTTGCTCATGCCCTGCTCCAGATGGAACAGCCCGCAACGCTCGGCAATCAGGGCATGGTGCCAGGGGCGAGTGAGCGATTCAACCTGGCGCAGTGCCATGTCGAATGCGCGGGCGGCCCGGCGGAAGTCGTCGACGGCCCAGGCTTGCTCGGCCTCCATCCAGCTCGACAGATGAAGGAAGTTGCCTGGCGCATCGGCCGCGCGCGCTGCCAGCCATTGACAGCGGGCGTCGAGTTCCGCCAGCAGTGCGCTGCGTTCGCCCGGCCCGGCGGTTCTGGCCTGCTGCGCCAAGGCAAAGGTACGCAGCAGCCGGGCTTGGGCTCCCCGATAACTGGTTGGGACGGATGGCACGTATTTCACTGCGGCCGCGGCGTGCTCCGCCAGCGCCGCCGTGTCCGCGAACACGGCCGCAACCAGTGCTTGAACGAAGTGAAATGAAAGGCTTACCGACTGCACTTTCACCTGCCGTTGAAGCGCAGCGTACACATCCTGCGCGAAATCGTCCTCGACACCGGCTCCGACGTGCAAGCGGCGCAGCATTTGCCGTTCAAGGGACAGGATGACGATGCCGAGTTCGTGGCGTAGCCGGAATGCCAAGGCCAGGCCTGATTCGATTTCTTCGACACACGCTTGCAACTTGGGGCTGCAGTCCAGCATCGCGACTGCCGTCGGACGATAACTGAAACACATGGTCTGCAGCTCGCCGTTGCGATGCAGGCCCTGACGCGCCAGGTGAAACTGCCTGACGGTATGCTCTAGGGGCTCGAACCAGTGGCTGGCATGGTTGGCGAAAAGAAAGCGCGCCTCGGACGTGGCCGGTTCCCAGCCACGCGCTTCGCTGACTCCCAACACATGACGGGAGCTATCGTACGCTGTGCGATAGTCCTCGTTGAGGCCGATGGCCACCCCTCCGATTGCGGACAAGGCATGCACCAGTTCGGGCGACGGGCCGTGTTTGTTCCAGAGTTTCTGGCCTTCCAGGATCAGCCAACCCATCACCCGGGTGTTGGTGAAATAGGCCGGATACTCCAATACGCTGATCAGTCTCGCCGCGGCATTTGAACGCCGATCGCCGGAATATGGCCGAGCATCCCGGCCCACGTTGGTGTGTCGAATCCATGCGCCCAGGTTCGCCAGGCGCTGCTCAACGCCGGCGGTCTCGAAATCATCGGGTACGACAAGGCCGAGTTGCCCCAGCAGCGACAGGCCCAGCATGAGCGCTTCGGGCGCTCGCGAGCGGTTTTGCACGCTATTGATCTGCGCGCACGCAGCGTCCAGCCAATCCTCCACGGGAGCCCCGCGCCCTTCGATCACGCGGTAAAGAGCGTCCGCCTCTTCGAACCGACCAAGGACGCACAGTACCGTGTGGTGGTCGATTTCCAATGCGGCACTTAGCGATTCGTCTTGCGCGCTGGGTGCAGGAAGGCGTGACAACAAGGACAGCGCGGCTGCCAGCAGCCGCTGTGCCACCGTATAGTTGGCTCCCCGCTTGATCCGAATTGCCATTTGATGCAGGCGGCGCGCTACGTTTCGAATTTCCTCGGGTTCGTCAATATCTTCCACAGCCGGCAGGTACTGCTGCACCGCCTCCGTGCTGAACTCGGGTGCGGCGGCCAGCCGCCGCGCGAGGCCCAGGTGAATCGCGCGGCGTTGTGCCTGCGCGAGGCTGGCGTAGACGGCCTGCTGTACCCGGTCGTGGCGCATACGCAGGGCACCGTCTTCGCCCGGCTCGATCACCAGGAGCCCGTCTTCCAGCGGCGCGACCAGTTGCTCTTCGATCTCGCCCTCGGACAGGCCGATGGCGGCCGCCAGGAGGCTGCGAGGCATCCGCCCACCCAGGCAAGCCATCGCATGCATCAGCGCCTGGCTGGGCGCGGGCAGACGCGCGATGCGGGCGGCCAGCAGATCAAGCACGCCGCTTTGGCCCACGTAGCGGCGTAACGTGGCGGTATCCCACTCCCAGCCGCCCGGACCCGGCCGCAGCACGCCGTCACGCCGCAGCGCGTTGAGCAGTTCGGCGGTGTCATACGGATTGCCCCCCGTGTGCTCACTCACCGCGTGCGCCAGCGTCGCGGCCTGGGCCTTCGGCATGCGCATCATTTCCTCAAGCATCTCGCTGAGGTCCTCGGCAGGCAGGTTGCCCAGGCTCAGTCTTACCGGCGGGTGCGCTTCGCGGTACCGGCGCGACAGCAACGCCGTGAGCGGGTGCGCCGCATCGAGCTCGCTGTCACGGTACGCGCCCACCAGCAGCAGGCCAGGCAGGTCTCGGCTGTCCAGCACGGTCTCGATGAAGCTGGTCGATAGCGCGGCGGCCCATTGCAGGTCATCCAGGACCATGACCAAGGGCCGTTCGGGTGAGGCGATGGCGCGCAAAAGACTCACTGCCGTGGCCAGCAGCCTGGCCTCGGCCTGCGCCGGCTCAGCGGGTGGGACTTCAGGTTGCGGGCCCAGCAACAACGCGAACTCGGGCCCATTGATGATCAGGCTGGCGTTAGGTCCCACCGCTCGCAGGATGCGCTCGCGCTGGGCCGCCAGTTCGGCCTCGGGTTCGGCCAGCAACAGGCGCCCGAGCGCGCGAAAGGCTTGCGCCGGTGCCGTGGGCGCGTCATGGCGGTATTGATCAAACTTGCCCGAGACGAACCAGCCGCGTTGCGCAGTCACCATGGGCCGCAGCTCGTTGATCAGCGACGTCTTGCCCACGCCCGGCGCGCCTGACACCAGAACCATGCGGCAGCGGCCCTTGATGGCCTCGTCCAGGGCCCGCTGCAACGCGCCGATTTCGCTGCTGCGACTCACCAGGCGTGTCGGTGCGGACAGTTGCATCGCGAAGTCGCGCTCGCCTACACGTTGCAGTGAGGTGTCTCCCCGCGCCAGGGCCTGTTGGACTTGAACCAGGTCGTGGGCCAGTCCTTCGGCGCTCTGGTAGCGCCGCTCGGGCTCTTTTTCCAGCAAGCGCAAAATGATCTGCGACACGGTGACTGGCAAGTCGGCACGCAACTGCATCGGCGCAAGCGGCAAGCGCGCCAGACGGTCATGCAGCAACTGCAACGGATCTTGCGCTTCGAAGGGAGGGCGGCCCGTGGCCGCTTCGTACAGCGTGGCGCCCAAGGCGTAAAGGTCGGCGCGCAAGTCAACACTGCGGCCGGTGCGGCCGGTCTGTTCAGGCGCCAGATAAGTCAGGTTGCCGCGAATCTCGCGGTGGTGCGTGAAGCCGGGCTGTTCCTCGGCAAAGGTGGTAGCCAGGCGAAAGTCGATGAGCAGCGGCGGGCTATGCGGGCCGTTCAGACGGATGTTGTCAGGATTGATGTTGTGGTGCAGCACTCCGCGGTGGTGCATTGCTGCAAGCGTATGCGCCAGACGCAACGCGAGCTCAAGTAGCGCCGACACCTCCAGCGGACCACCTGCAAGCACCTGTGACAACGACTGCTCGCCTTCGCTCTTTCTGCCGATCACATCTCCTTGTTTGTCAAACAGGCACGCCACGCCTTCGACGCCAGCGAGCTGCGAAATGATTCGTCTCTCGTGGCGCGTGCGTTGACGGGCGCTATCCGCCGCCGGCGGCTCCTCGGAAATCATGCAACGGCCGCATATACCGGATTGCCGGCGGGTGTCGAGCTAGGGCTTGACGTAATCTGACACCACCTTCCACCTCCCGTCCTGGATCTGCGATAAGCGGGACAAGTCGGTGCCCAGCCGCTTTTTCGGGCCGAACCGCATTTCTGGCGTACCGAACATATCGGCCGGAATCACGATGCTATCCATGGCCTTGATAAAACTGTCGGTCGTGAGGTTGGGCCCGGCCTTGCGCGCGCTGGTAACGAATGCGTCGATGGCCTGATAGCCGTAAACCGATTGCACGGTTGGGTCCTCATTGAACCTGGTTTTGTACTTGTTGGCCCAGAAACGAAGAGGCTGCGAAGCCTCATCAAGGTACGGTTGCTGCGCTGTGTGCGTTGCGTACAGCCCGTCCATAGTCTTTCCGCCCAGCTTGTGAAGCAGATCAGTGTAGATGCCGTGGGTGCCGATGAATACGGGGTTGAAGCCTATCTTTCGCGCTTCGCTGACCGCGCCTATGCTCTCGCGGATGACGGTGCCCAGCACCACAAGATCGCAGCCAGATGACTTTAGTTTGGCTACCTGCGACGAAAAGTCCGTAGCGCCGCGCTTGTAGGTAGTCTTCTCGGCGTACTCCATATTCAGTGTCTTCAGGCCCGCTTCGCCGCCACGCATAACCTCAAAGCCGTAATCGTCGTCCTGGTAAAGGATGCAGGCTTTCTTGATGGTTTTATCTTTTATCAGCTTGGGCACGGACGTGCGCATTTGGTCGTAGAAGGATGCGGAATTGGCGTATTTCAGGCGGTGAAATGGCTCATACATCTCGCGCGCCGCTGTATTTGGGAAAAAGTTGAGCACGTTCTTCTCGAACTGCACCGGCATGGCCGCCAGGTTGCTCGCTGCGCCAAGATGGCCCACCATCGCGAAAATCCTATCTTGGTTGACCAGTTTTTGCGTGGCCAGTACAGCTCGCTTTGGGTCGTACGCCGAGTCCTCGACAATCAGCCTGAGCTTTCGGCCATGGATGCCGCCCTGTTCGTTGATCTCGTCCAAGCGCAGCATCATGCCCAGCCGGTACTGCTTGCCGTAGCTGGCGATCGGGCCGGACAGGTCCTGGATCGACCCCAGCAGAATTTCGTCCTTGCTGACCCCCTGGTTGGCGTTCTGGGCTCCCGCCAACCCCGCCGCCAGGGCGAGAATTGACAGCGCGGCTGCGGCTTTTGGCTTGATCTGCATATGCGGCTCCAGGTAAATGGGCAGCTCCTGGTACGCATTCTTGCCGAGCGGCTCAAGGAGTCAAGCTGTGTTAACCCACACGTCCGTCGCAGAAGTTGCCTAGCCGCCATTACTTGCGACGTCATCGACGGACGGCCGGCGCCGGTGAAAGATAGCCGCCATCACGGGCTTGACCCGTGATCCACTTTCAAGGAGCCATACCATGTCCATCTTTTCCTCTCCCAAATTCCTTCGCAATGTGCTGTGGGCCGATGCCGCCGCCGGCGCGGTGAGCAGCCTCCTGCACCTGCTGGCCGCCGACGCGCTCGCCGGGCTGCTGGGGCTCCCGGCCGGCGTGCTGCTCATGAGTGGCGCGCTGCTGCTCCTGTACGTGGCGGCGGCGATGTACCTCGCCGCGTATGAGCCGATCCCACGCACGGGCGTCGGCATGCTGGTCGCGGCCAATTGGGCCTGGGTCGGCGGCTGCGCCGTGGTGTTCCTGATGAATGCCGGGACGGCGACGCCGTTAGGCCAGGCTTACATGATCGTTCACGCCCTGGCCGTCGCAGCGCTGGCCGAGATGGAATGGTTCGGCCTGCGGCACGCGCCGCGCGTCGGCTGGATCTGAACGCCGCGCGGGCGACTGTCGCTGGACTGCCCCAGGTCAAAGGCGCGGTCCCGGCGCCGGCGTGGGGGAATCTCTTTCTTGTATGCTGTGGAACTTTGGCGCTATTGCCTGCGCCGACCCGGTTCCCATCCCCAGCCAAGAGAGAAAACCCCATGACCCGCGTCTTCAATTTCAGCCCCGGACCCGCCACCCTGCCCGAATCCGTCCTGCGCAAGGCAGCCGAGGAAATGCTCGACTGGCACGGGAGTGGCATGTCCGTGATGGAGATGAGCCACCGAGGCAAGGAATTCATCTCTATCCACGCCGAAGCAGAAAGCCTGCTGCGCGAGCTGCTCGGCGTGCCGGCCAACTACAAGGTGCTGTTCATGCAGGGCGGCGCCATCGGCGAGAACGCCATCGTCCCCATGAACCTGATCGGCAAGACCGGCAAGGCCGACTACGTCGTCACCGGCGACTGGTCGAAGAAGTCGATCAAGGAAGCCAGGACGTACGGCAAGGCCAACGTCGCCGCCACGGGCGAGGCCAGCAACTTCACGGCCATACCGAAACAATCCGAGTGGAAGCTCGATCCCGACGCCTCCTACGTGCACATCTGCTCGAACGAGACGATCGGCGGCGTCGAATACCACTGGACGCCCGACACGGGCGCCGTGCCTCTGGTGGCCGACATGTCGTCCAACATCATGTCGCGCCCGATCGACATCGCAAAGTACGGCCTCATCTACGCCGGCGCGCAGAAGAACATGGGCCCCTCGGGCGTGACCGTCGTCATCGTGCGCGATGACCTGATCGGCCATGCGTTACCGATCACGCCTTCCGCTTTCAACTACCAGCTGCAGGCCGACAACGACTCGATGTACAACACGCCGCCCACCTATGCGATCTACATCGCGGGCCTGGTGTTCAAGCACATCAAGGAGATGGGTGGCCTGAAGGCCATGGAAGGGCACAACAAGGCCAAGGCCGCCATCCTCTACGACTACCTGGACAACAGCAAGTTCTACAGCAACCCGGTCGCCAAGGAAGACCGCTCGCTCATGAACGTGCCCTTCAAGCTGAAGGACGATTCGCTGGACGATGCCTTCCTGAAGGGCGCGCAAGCCAAGGGGATGATCCAGCTCAAGGGCCATCGCTCGGTAGGCGGCATGCGTGCTTCCATCTACAATGCCATGCCGGTCGAGGGCGTGAAGGCGCTGGTGGCCTACATGAAGGAATTCGAGGTCCAGCATGGGTAGGCATTTCAAGATACTGGTTCTAAACCAGATCTCCGCAAACGGCCTGAAGCGCCTGCCCACCGAGGCATACACGACAGGCAAGGACCTTGCCGAACCCGACGCCGTGCTCGTTCGCTCGGCCGACATGCACGGCATCGACATCCCGGCGAGCGTGAAGGCCATTGGCCGTGCCGGCGCGGGCACCAACAACATCCCGGTCAAGGCGATGAGTGCGCGGGGCGTCCCCGTCTTCAACGCGCCGGGCGCCAACGCGAACGCGGTGAAGGAGCTGGTGCTCGCCGGCATGCTGATGGCGGCGCGCAACCTGGCACCGGCGCAGCGCTTCGTCGAAAAGCTCGACCCTGCCTCCGCCGACCTGGACAAGGCCGTGGAAGACGGCAAGAAGAACTTTGCGGGTTACGAGTTGGCCGGCCAAACGCTCGGCATCGTCGGCCTGGGCAAGATCGGCTGCCTCGTTGCGGACGCGGCGATCAAGCTCGGCATGAACGTGCTGGGCTACGACCCGGAAATCACTGTGGACGCGGCCTGGAGCCTGCCCGCGCAGGTGAAAAAGGCCGCCAGCGTCGGCGACGTGCTCAAGAACGCCAACTTCGTCAGCCTGCATGTGCCGCTGGTGGAGGCCACGCGCGACCTCATCAACGAGAAGAACGTGGGCATGGCCAAGCACGGCGCCGTCCTGCTCAACTTCTCCCGAGAGGGCGTGGTGAGCGATTCGGCGGTGCTGGCGGCGCTCGACAGCGGACAGCTCGGCTGGTACGTGTGCGACTTCCCCAGCGGGAAGATCCTGCGCCACGCCAAGGTGGTGGCCTTGCCCCACCTCGGTGCGTCCACGCGAGAGGCGGAGGAAAACTGCGCCATCATGGTGGCCGATCAGCTGCGGGACTTCCTCGAGCACGGCAACGTCGCCAACGCGGTGAACTTCCCGCAGGTGAGCATGGCGCGCGAGTCGCGATTCCGCGTGGCGATCGCCAACGCGAACGTCCCGAACATGCTGGGGCAAATCTCCACGGCCATGGCCAACGCGGGGCTGAACATCCACAACATGGTGAACAAGTCGCGCGGTGACATGGCCTACACCTTGGTGGATGTGGACAGCCCGGTCAGCGATTCCGTCATCGCGGCGCTGAGGGGCATCGAGGGCGTGCTGGCGGTGCGCTATCTGCCGCAGGCGGAGTGAAGCGTTTGTCATCCCGGACTTGATCCGGGATCCATGCCTCGCAAGGGAACACGCCGCCGTGGATTGCGGGTCAAGCCCGCAATGACCCTAGGTTTGGCTTCTGGCTGCAAAATGTGGCAAGAGCAACAACACCCGAGGTTGAGATGGCCCACCCTTTCGCCGAATTGCAGAAGAGCTTCAAGATCGCGCCGGGTAAAAGCGGCACGTTCTTCTCGCTGCCCGCCTTGGCGCAGCGGTTCCCCAAGGTGAGCCGGCTGCCGGTCTCCATGCGCATCGTGCTGGAGTCAGTGCTTCGCAACTGCGACGGCCGCAAAGTCACCGCCGAACACGTCCGCCAGCTCGCCAACTGGTTCCCCAATGCTGACCGCACTGACGAGATTCCTTTCGTGGTGGCGCGCGTCATCCTGCAGGATTTCACCGGCGTGCCGCTGCTGGCGGACCTTGCAGCCATGCGCAGCACAGCCGCGCGGCTGGGCAGGAAGGCGGGCGCCGTGGAGCCGCTGGTGCCGGTGGACCTGGTGGTCGACCACTCGATCATGGTGGACCATTACGGCACGAAGGATTCGCTCGACCTCAACATGAAGCTCGAGTTCCTGCGCAACCGCGAGCGCTACGAGTTCATGAAGTGGGGCATGCAGGCTTTCAAGACCTTCGGCGTCGTGCCACCGGGCTTCGGCATCGTGCACCAGGTGAACCTCGAATACCTTGCGCGCGGCGTCCACCGCACGGCCGATGGCGTGTATTACCCCGACACGCTCGTAGGCACCGACAGCCATACCACGATGATCAATGGCATCGGCGTCGTCGGTTGGGGCGTCGGGGGCATCGAAGCCGAAGCCGCGATGCTCGGGCAACCGGTCTACATGCTCACGCCCGACGTGGTCGGCTTCGAACTCACCGGGCGCCTGCGCGAAGGCGTCACGGCGACAGACCTTGTGCTCACGGTGACGGAAATCCTGCGCCGCGAAAAGGTGGTGGGCAAGTTCGTCGAGTTCTTCGGCGAGGGCACGCGCACGCTCGCCGTGCCGGACCGCGCCACCATCGGCAACATGGCGCCGGAGTATGGCGCGACGATGGGTTTCTTTCCGGTGGACGAGAAGACGGTGGAGTACTACCGCGGTACCGGCCGCCCCCAGGAGCAACTCGACACGCTGCAAGCGTACTTCAAGGCGCAGGGCATGTTCGGCGTGCCGATGGCCGGCGAGATCGACTATTCACAAGTCGTGCGGCTCGACCTCGGCGCAGTCACGCCCAGCCTGGCCGGCCCCAAGCGGCCACAGGACCGCATCGAACTGGGCAAGGTTGCCTCCAATTTCACCGAGCTGTTCAGCCAGCCCATCGCGCGTAACGGCTTCAACCAACCGCCCGAATTGCTGTTGACTCGCCACCTCGTGAAGCGCGAAGGCGAAGCGCCCGATGCCAAGGTACCCGCGAACCCGCCGACGCCGTTGGCGGCGGAGCGGATGGAAATGGAGATGGAGGGCAACAAGCCCACGCTCGCCGCCGCGAAATTCGAGGCGCCGCCGCCGGTCCACACAGTGCAGGACGTCACCATCGGCAATGGCGACGTGCTGATCGCCGCCATCACCAGCTGCACCAACACCTCGAACCCCGGCGTGTTGCTGGCCGCGGGCCTGCTCGCGAAGAAAGCGGTGGAGGCCGGCCTTCGCGTGAAGCCTCATGTGAAGACCTCGCTTGGCCCCGGCTCGCGAATCGTCACGGAGTACTTCGAACGCACGGGGCTGCTGCCCTACCTGGAGAAGCTGGGCTTCGCGGTCGTCGGCTACGGCTGCACAACCTGCATCGGCAATTCGGGCGACCTGACGCCGGAGATCAACGCTGCCATCACGAAAAGCGACCTGGTCTGCGCTGCCGTGCTGTCAGGCAACCGAAACTTTGAAGCCCGCATCCATCCGAACATCAAGGCCAATTTCCTGGCCAGCCCGCCGCTCGTCGTGGCTTACGCCATTGCCGGCACCGTGCTGAAGGACCTGATGACAGAACCCGTGGGCAAGGGCCACGGCGGCAAGGACGTGTACCTGGGCGACATCTGGCCGTCCAGCGACGAGATCCACAAGCTCATGAAGTACGCGCTGAACGGCAAGGCCTACAGCGCGAACTACGCCAAGGTCAAAAGCGATCCTGGGGCGCTATGGCAGGAAATCCATGGCGTCAGCGGCGAAACCTACACCTGGCCCACGAGCACCTACATCGCGCAACCGCCGTTCTTCGAAGAGTTCACGCTCGTCCCGCCCGCCGCGTCAAGCGAGCCGGTGTCGGTGCGCGACGCGCGCGTGATGGCCCTGTTCGGCGACTCGATCACCACCGACCACATCTCGCCGGCCGGCTCGATCAAGGAAAGCTCGCCGGCGGGCCAATGGCTTCTGGCCCACGGTGTGATGAAGCCCGACTTCAACAGCTACGGGTCGCGGCGCGGCAACCATGAGGTGATGATGCGCGGCACCTTCGCGAACGTGCGCATCAAGAACCTGATGATCCCGGCCGGCCTCGACGGTTCGCGCGAGGAGGGCGGCCTCACGCTCTACCGCGATGGCCAGGGCCGCGCCGAGAAGATGTTCATCTACGACGCGGCGATGAAGTACGTGGCCGAAGGTCGCGCCACGGTCGTCTTCGCGGGCGAGGAATACGGCACGGGCTCCTCGCGCGACTGGGCGGCAAAAGGCACGCAGCTACTGGGGATCAAAGCCGTGATCGCGAAGAGCTTCGAGCGCATCCACCGCAGCAACCTGGTGGGCATGGGCGTGCTGCCGCTGCAGTTCCGGGGCAGCGACACCTGGCAGTCGCTACGCCTTACCGGTGAGGAACTGGTCGATGTGATTCCCGACCCGCAGCTGCGGCCGCAAAGCGACGCATTGGTTGTGGTGACGCGGGCCGACGGTACGCGGCAGGAGATTACGGTAACGCTGCGCATCGACACGCCCATTGAAGTCGACTATTACCGCCACGGCGGCATCCTGCCCTTCGTGCTCAGGCAGCTGCTGGCTGCATGAGCCTGCTCATCGCGGGTGGCGGGATGGGTGGTCTGGCCGCGGCGCTGGCTTGCAGCAAGGTGGGCTGGCAACCGCGCATCTTCGAGCAGGCGAAGCAGTTCAGCGAAGTCGGGGCGGGCATCCAGCTGGGCCCCAACGCCACGCGAATCCTGGCGCGCTGGGGATTGGCCCGGGCCCTTTCGGATGTGGCGGCATTTCCACGGCAACTGCGTGTGCGCAGCGCGCGGGACGGCGCGCAGCTGGGTGCACTGCGGCTCGGCGAGGCCTTCGAAGAGCGTTATGGTGCGCCGTACGCCACCGTGCACCGCGCCGATCTCCAGGCGGTGCTGGTCGAGGCAGTGCGGGCCGCGGGCATCCAGCCCCGGCTCTCTTGCAGGGTGATCGCGGTAAAGCCCGAGCCGGAGGGCGTGACGGTGGAGGTCCAGGACATCGGTCCGCAAGACGGCGATGCGCTCATGGCTGTCAAAGGCGCCGCCCTCATCGGTGCGGATGGCCTTTGGAGCAGCGTACGCAAGCACGTGTTGGATGACAAGCCGCCGAGTCCCACGGGCCACGTGGCCTATCGGGGTGTCGTCCCGCAGGCCGACTTGCCGGCGCGGCTTCGTTCCAACGACGTGAACGTGTGGCTGGGCCCACGAATGCACCTCGTCGCCTACCCCGTCCGGGGGGCGAGCCTGCTCAACGTGGTGGTGATCGTGCAGGGTCAAGCACCGGGGCCGGCCGAAGACTGGGACCAGGAGGCCGTGGCGGCCGAACTGCAAAGGGCGATGGGAACGCTGTGCACGCCGCTGCGTGAACTCGTCCTGGCGATGCCCTCGTGGCGGCTGTGGGCGCTGAACGATCGCACGCCGATGCGCAGTGCCGACGAAATGGCGCGCGGCCGTGTAGCTTTGCTCGGAGATGCAGCCCACCCCATGCGGCCGTATTTCGCGCAGGGCGCCGGCATGGCTATCGAGGATGCCGCCGAACTGGCGCGCCTTCTTTCGCGCGCGAACGGCAGGGCGGTGGACGTGCCCGAGGCGCTGCGTGACTACGCGCTGAACCGGTGGCGGCGAGACGCTCGTGTACAGGCCCTGTCGCGGCGCAACGGACGCATCTTCCACTCAACGGGCCTGGTGAGATGGGGTCGCGACCTGGCGTTGCGAGTATCGGGGGAACGGCTGCTGGACCAGCCGTGGCTGTACGGCAAAACTCCCTAGTTACGCCGGCGAAAACGGCGCCGGGTTCAGCAGCTCGTTGTTCATCTCGGCGATCAGCGGAAGCACCTTGGGCACAAACGATGTCCACGGCCCGGAAGCGGCCAGCAGGGCGCGGCGGCGCTGCCGTTCCTCATAAGAGTCGTAGGACCACAGGTGGATCACCTTGTTGATCGAGCCGATTTCGGTGCTGTAGAAGCCCAGCAGGTTTCCGAGGATCGGCCGCTCGATGGCGATGCCCTCGTCGTCCATCAGCCGCATGAACTCGCCCAGCTTGCCCGGGTGAAGGATGTACGACCGCATCTCGACGATCATGACTGCCTCACGCCCACAGCACGAGGCTTCGATCGGGCATGCGGCCGACGAATGAACCGATCGATACGCGGCTGCCGCCCGGCTTTGCCACCCCCGGCGCGATCTCATGCGGATTGCGGGTGTTGAATATCACGACATCGCCGGCTGTCGGACGGTACACGTGTGCGGGTACGCCCTCGGTCAGGCTTCGGTCCAGCCCGTAACTCTTGGGGATTTCGCCCGGCGTGACCTGGGGATTCCACGGGCTGTTGTAGACGGTGGTGTGCCCACCCGACTGCAGTTCTTCCGCGAAAAAATTCCAGCCGACCTGGCCGTCGATGCGGCCGATCGAATAATCGGGTGAATTGACCGGCGCCCAGTCCACATGCAAGTCGATCTTGTCGCTGGTGGACCGCACGATCCCCGCGAAGTACGGGCGGCCGTCTTCCCGCGCGAAGTCGACCGCCTCGGGCCAGACATCCTGCAGGCGGTCCATCAGCCGCCGAAGGGGATTGAACGAGCGCGCGAACACCTCGTCGACATCGGCCTGCGCCTTCGGCACGTCGGCGAGGAACTCTTCCTTCGTCTTGGTCCACCGGTATTGATACTGTGCCATGCCGATAAACCCGATGCGCTCGCTGACGTTGTAGTACTGCATGTTGCCCTGGCTCGCCGCGGCGGCAAAGGCTTCGCATTCCTGGCGGGTGGCGAACTGGGGAATGCGGATCGCCGGAATCTTGTTGTCAAACAAGAGGCGCAGGTTTTCCTGGGTGAGCTCGTGCTCTTGATCACTGGTCCACGTCGTCATCTCAAGCTCCTGCTATTCGCTAACCCACGTCTTGGTGGGCGGGGACTTGATCTCGAGTTGCTCGCAGTCCTCCAGGGCTTCGCTGTAGTGTTCCACGCCCTCCGGATGAATCCACGACGTGCCGGCTTCGGCGATGAATTCCTTGCCGCCGATGACCAGACGCAACCTGCCCCGGATGAGATACGCGACGGTCTCATGGTCCATGTGCTTGTGCACCGGATCGACGAGGCCCTTCTCGCGGAAGACATGCAGCATCAGGATTTCCTTGCCCACCATCAGCCGGCGGACCTCCACGATGCCTTTTGGCTTGACCCCTTCCACCGCGGCGAGGCGTTCGGGCTTGATCTGGTCCCTGACGGTGAAATATCCCTCGGTGAGGGGTAATGAGCGCGCCGGATCTATCACGTAGAGTCTCCTTGAGGTAATTTGGCCTGCCCGAGCAGCACGAATTTGGCCGAGCGGATGTGGCAGCTCATGACCCACTTCGCCCACTCGCGGTCCTTGCTCGACAGCGCGTCGAGCAGTTCCCGATGGTGATGAAAACTTCTTGCGAGCTGCTGCGGGTCATACTGACGGAACGTCTTCTGCACGATCGGCACCTCGATGCAGTTGGCCAGTTGCGTGACCAGCCGGGTATTGCGGCTGGCGGTGCCCAGCAGCGAGTGGAACCTGCGATTGAGAACGCCGATGCGCGCCAGGTTCGATTCCGATATGTCGCAGCCTCGCGATTCGATGTCGCCTTGCAGGTTCGTGAGCTGACGCAACTGCGCCGGTTCGATGTGCACGGCTGCCTCGGCGGCGACTTCGCTTTCCAACAGCAGCCGCAGATCGAAAATCTCGCGAACCTCGGCGTCCGTCCAGGCTTTCACGAATGTGCCGCTGTTGGGCTTGAAATAAAGGAATCCCTCGGCCACCAATTGGCGCATCGCCTCCCGCACGGGCGTACGGGAGGTGCCCAGTTCATTCGCGAGCTGTTCTTCAGTAAGGCGCATTCCCGATGCGTAGGCGCCGGTCATCACCTTGTCCTTGATGTGCGCGCAGGCCTGGGCGGCCGAGGACGATGACTTGTCGATGGAGATCTGCATGAGGTCAGTGCATTTCGAGCAGGCTGCCGAAACCCGCCTGCTGGTCCATGATCCCGGCGGACCGCAATGCGTGCCAATAGATGGCGGTGTTGATGGCCAGCACGGGTTTGCCCAACCACAGTTCGCCCGCAGCGGCAAGCCGGGCCATGGCGAGATTGGTCCCCACCTGCACAAGCGCATCGACGTCGTCCCCGTCGAGGGCCTTGAGCTGGGTGGCCATCTCGCGTTCGGTCACGTGCGCAATATGCACCGGGCTTTCGCATTTGAGCCCGTGGATCCGCTTGACCTCGTAGCCGCAATCTTCGAAGAAGCGGATCACATTGCGATCGCCGACAGGCTGGTATGGCGTCAGCACGGCGATGCGCTTTGCGCCGAATTTATCCAGCGCAGCGCCGCAGGCGTCGGACCCCATGGTCACAGGCAGGCCGGTGCGTTCCAGCAAATGGGCCTTCAATTTCCGGCTCGCCTCCAGGCCGCCCCAGAAGACCTCCGCCGAGATTCCCAGCACCAGCTGGTCCGGCTGGCAGGACATGACGGAATCCACGGCTTCGTCCTGCGCCGCAGAGATGAGCTCGATGAGGCGGTCGAAGTCGGCGTCATTGTTCAGCGCGATGTTCGGTATGCGGATCCTGCTGATGTGGTTTGTTACGCCGAGCGGCCGCATGCTGTCGAACTCCGGCTGGACGCTCGTGTTCGTGGATGGCACCAGTACGGCGAGTTTTTGCCGCCAGCCCAATGAGTCTGTCATTCGGATTCCCCTTGTCGGAAAAGTTCTTGCGTGCTCAAAGTTGTCCGGTTAACATTGTATACGTTCAAATCGAACGCGCAAGAAAAGGTTCTTCATGACTCGGGTGATCGAGATGTGCAACAGCTTGTCGAAGCTGTTTGCGTGGGCCGGCGGCGCGGTGCTGCTCTGCAGCGCTGCCTTGATCTCGCTGGACGTAGTGTTCCGCGCGTTGTTCAAGGCCACGATTTTCGAAAGCTTCGAACTCTCCACCTATGCGTTCGCCATCGCAACCGCCTTCGGCCTGGCATTCGCGCTGTCCACCAAGGCTCACATTCGCATCGAAGTTGTATACAACGCGCTGCCGCTGCGGCTTCGCGCCTGGCTGGACGTGATGTCATACGCCGTGCTCTCACTGGCTGCCGGCGTATTGCTTTATTGGTGTGCCGTGACAGTATTCGCGAATGCGCAGGCCGGTGCACGCTCGAACTCGGCGCTGAGCGTCCCACTGGCGATTCCCCAGGGATTGTGGCTTGCGGGCTTGGCCTGGTTCGCACTGGTCGCCCTCATCGGTACGTTGGCCGGCGTCTGGACCCTCTTGCGCAAAGGCCCGCACGCCGCGAGTTCGATGCTGGGCGTGGCATCGCTGCAGGAGGAAATCGAGGCGAACGCGCCCGACCTGCCCACACCCGCGGCGGGTATGGAGAGGGCTGCCTGATGCTGACCGTTTCGCTGCTGGGGCTTCTCTTGCTGGCTGCCAGCAGCTTGTTCGTCGCCGCCGTATTGGGCTTGCTCGCCGGTGGCCTGGCCAGCTTCTATTCGCCGCTCCCCCTGATCCGCGGCCTGGGCGAAATCGCCTGGACTTCGAGCGCGGATTTCGTGCTGGTCGCCATTCCCATGTTCATCCTGATGGGAGAACTGCTGCTTCGCTCGGGCGTAACCGACGCAATGTACGAAGCCCTCGATCGCTGGGTCGGGCACATTCCCGGCGGGCTGATGCACACCAACGTTGCCGCATCGGCGCTCTTCGCGGCCACGTCCGGCTCGAGCATCGCGACGGCCGCGACGATCGGAACCGTATCGCTGCCCAACATGGTCCGCTTCGGGTACAACCCCGCGCTTTTCCTGGGCACCGTCGCCGCCGGCGGCACGCTGGGCATCCTCATTCCACCCAGCATCAATATGGTGATTTACGGCGCGCTTTCGGAAACGGCCGTCTCGGATCTTTACCTCGCTGCCCTGATCCCCGGTGCGCTGATGGCGCTGCTGTTCTCGGCCTTCGTCTTTGCCGCCTGCGTTGTGCGGCCCGGGCTGGCACCGCGCACGGCGGCTTCCGCCTGGCGCGAGCGCTTTTCCGCGCTCATCCACTTGCTGCCGCCGCTCGTGCTGTTCCTGCTCGTCGTCGGCTCCATTTATGCGGGCCTGGCGACGCCCACCGAGGCATCCGCCCTGGGCGTCATGGGTTCCCTCGCGCTCGTCATCGCGCGCCGGCGCCTTACCGTGACCCTGCTGCTTCGTGCTTTCGAGGGCACGGTTCGCACCACCGCGATGGTGATGCTGATCGTCACGGCGGCGTTCTTCCTGAACTTCGTCCTTTCGACCCTCGGCATCACCGACATTGCGGTCAAACTCGTGTCGGGCCTCTCCTGGCACCCCATGGCCGTGCTGGCTGCCATTGTCCTGCTCTACCTGGTGCTTGGCTGTTTCGTGGAGACGCTCACACTGATGATCGCGACCACGCCCATCATCGTCCCCATCATCAAGCAATTGGGCTTCAGTCCCGTATGGTTCGGCGTGGTGTTCGTCATCCTGATCGAGGCCGCCTTGATCACGCCCCCCATCGGCATGAATCTCTTCGTGGTTCAGTCACTGCGAAACGGCGGGCCGTTCCGGGACGTGGTTGTCGGCTCGCTTCCGTTCGTGGCGATCATGCTCGTGATGATCGTCCTGCTGGCTGCGTTTCCATCCATGGCGCTCTGGCTGCCATCCGTCTTCGCCGCGAGCAGGGGCTGACCCCGCGCAGCGCATCCCGTTCCTTCCTTTCAACCACCACACCCCGGAGTCCCCGCATGAAACATCATCTCTCCGCCGTCCTCGCCACCATGGTCCTTGCGCTGCCCGGTCTCTCCCACGCGCAGGGGAGTCCGAAGGTCAACCTGCAAGTGGTGGGGAACATCGGCATCACTACGCAGTTCAAGGAACTGGAACAGCCGTTCTGGACGAAGGACATACCTGCAGCGACCGGCGGCTCCGTGGTCGCGACCATCAAGCCGTGGAACGAGATGGGCCTGAAGGGCAACGAAGTATTCAAGATGCTCTCGCAAGGCGTCTTCGACGTCGGAACCAGCCAGCTGGGGTTTGTGGCCGGTGACGCGCCTATCAATGATGCAACCGACCTGGCGGGCGTCTCCGAAACGCTGGAAACCTTTCGGGAGGTGACGCAGAAATTCCGGCCCACGCTGGAAAAGTATTACGAGAGCCAGCTCAAGGTAAAGGTGTTGGGCATGTTCTCCTACCAGGCGCAGGTGCTCTACTGCCGCAACGAACTCAAGGGCCTGGCCGACCTCAAGGGGCGCAAGATTCGCACTTCCGGTGCCTCGCAAGCCGACTTCGTGAGCTATTTCGGCGGCTCGGGCATCAACATGGCATTCGGCGAAGTGCAGCAGGCGCTGCAGAACGGCGTCATCGATTGCGCCATCACCGGGACGCTGGGCGGCTACAAGGCCAAGTGGTATGAGGGCGCGAAGTACCTGTATCCGCTTCCCATCAACTGGGGCGCGGGGCTGTCGGCCATCAACCTGAACAGCTGGAAGAAGCTCTCACCCGCGCAGCAGCAGACCCTGCAGACCGAGTACGCCAGGCTCGAAAAGGAAATCTTCGAACAGAACAAGCGTGAGCACAACATCGGGCTGGCCTGCAACACCGGCACCGGCCCGTGCCCGGAAGGCCCGGCGGCGAAGATGGTGCTGGTGCCGGTGTCCCCGGCGGACGCCGAACTGCGCCGAGAAGCCCTGCTGCGCCAGGTGCTCCCGCGCTGGGCAACCCGGTGCGGCGCCGAGTGCGTGAAGACCTGGAACGATACCGTTGGCAAGGTGGTCAATCTGGTCGCCAAGGCCAACTGATCCCCGTTGACACCGCCCGCTGCGCCTGCGCCGAGGGTCGCCCTGATCTACGCCATGCTGATGGCGATCATGGTGACCTGGGCGCTGAATGTCACTGTCATCAAGGCGCTGAGCTCGCTGCTCGACGAGATCTGGGTCGCCACCTCGCGAATGATCGTGGCCCTGGTGGTGCTCACCGTGCTGGTGCTGTTGCGTGACAGGCGCCTGCCGACCCTTGACCGGCGGCAGTGGGGGGGATTGGCGCTCGCCAGCTTCCTCATGGTGTACCTCAACCAGCTTCTGTTCACGCATGGCATGCAGACGTCTTCGGCCTCCGGCGCGGCGTTGCTGATGGCGCTGTCTCCCGCGATCGCCGTGGCGGTGTCCGCCGCGTTGTTCCGGGAACGTATTCACGCACTGCGGTTGTTCGGTCTCGCGCTCGGTTTTTCGGGCGTTGCACTCGTGATCCTCAACCGCGAGGGATCCTCCGGGGTCTTTTCCGGGGTGGGGGAGTTGACGGTGTTGGCGGCCCTGATTGTGTTCGTGCTCGGCGGGGCCATGGTGCAGCGGCTTGCCCGGCAGCTCGATTCGCTGGTGATCGGCTGGGCCATCTACGCCTGCGGAACGGCGATGCTGGTGGTGCACGCGATGGCGACCAACGACGGACGAGCCTTGCCTGCGCAGGCACTGGATGCCTGGACATGGGTGCTGGTGTTGTACTCCGGCGTGCTGGGAACGGCCATCACGAACGTGGGGTGGTACTACGCCATCGCCACCGTGGGCATGTCGAAGTCGTACCTGTTCTTCTACTGGCTTCCCATTTTCGGCATCGGCTTCGCGGCAGTCTTTCTCGGCGAGTCGCTATCGGTGTGGCACCTCGTGGGCCTGGTCGCGGTGATCGTCGGCACGCGCCTGGGCACGCGATCCATGGTTCGCTGACGGCGTCAGGCGGACGCCTGGCCCCTGAGGAAGGTCAGCAATGGCGCGCAGTCGTTCGCGTCAGGCATTTGGCCGACCCAGCTGATCATCGCGTCGGACGATGATTCGGCCTCGGGCGACTTTGCGCGGGTCAGGTGCAGGGCTCGCCTGAATTTGGCCTCACGTTCCTGCGCCGAGAGCGGCAGCAGAGGGTGGCCCCACGCATAGGGGATGTCGCGCTCAAACACTCGTCCATCGGTGAGTTCGAGCCGGACGTGCTGGGGATAGAAGGCGTTGGCGTTCGGGTTCGGCACTTCATGCACCTTGACCTTGCGCGCCAGCGCTTCGATGGCCGGGTCGCAGAGGCGCTCCGGCCGAAAGCTGGAAGGATCGACGTCGCCGTGCAGCAGCTCGCTCGCGGAAACGAAGGGCACGCACAGGCGTGCGTAGTTGGGCGGCGGGTTGCTGATCATCGGGCGACCCACCAGACGCAGGCCCAGCGGCGGCATGCCCACCGCGATCGAGCGCACGGCGTCCCCGACCGTCTCGCGTGCGAGTCCCAGTTCCGCCTGCAGCACGCGCAGGGCGTGGATGGCCCCGTGCGTGACGCGGCCACTGGGAAAGGGCTTGATCGACAGCTGGGTCACTTTCCATGGCGCACCGATCTGCGCGAGCGCCTCGGGCAGCGCGTTTTCGCTCTCGAAGTTGCGATAGAACCCGAAGCGGCCGTCCAGCACCTGCACGGGGGCCGTGATTCCGAGCGCGGCCATGTCATACGCCTGCACGGCGTTGCGGGCGGCAAAGCCCATCTGCATTGCCAGCATCATCGAACCTTCTTCGTGGGCCTGCATGGGACCGCACACCTGTGAATAGCCGATGCCGAACGCATAACGCAGCTGGTCGCGCGTCAATGGCGTGAGGCAGGCGAGGGCGGCAATGGCGGAGAACACTCCCGTCGTCGCCGGCCGGAAGAAGAACATGGCACTGCGGCTGGCCAGTGCCAGCGTGCACGAGACCTCGAGCGCGACGATGAACGCCCGGAGCAGGTCCTTGCCGGACGGCGGCGCGCCTGTCGCGGCGAGTTGCTCCGCCCGGGCCATCAGCGCTGCGAAGATGGGCGCTGTAGGAAGCACGACACCCGGCTCGTACACGCAGTCATATTCGAGCGCGTGGCACTGGTACCCGTTGAGCAGCGCCGCCACGGGGGCGGTGGTACGGAACGATGTATTCCAGACGGATGAGTGGCTTGCCTCGCCGCTGCCCCAGCCTTTGGCCGCCTGGACCATCTCCGCCATCTTCGGCGCCAGCTTGCCGGCGCAGGCGACGCCCACGGTGTCCAGAAAGAAAACCTTGCCTGCCTCGATGGCCTCCGGGGGCAGGTCCTCGTAGCGGGTCTCCAGGATCAGGTCCAGGAAACGCTCGATGGAATCGCTATACACGGGAGTTTCTGACATCAAATCAATCCTTGCCCCGGCGGTGCGAGGGGAAAATGGCCTTGCGTTTTTGCAGGAAGGCATCGCGGCCTTCATGAAAATCGGGCTTTGAGAACAAGGCGGCAAACTCAGCCTCGGCTTGTTGCAGGGACTGCGAATCGCGCGATTCGGCGGCCGCCAGCGCTCGCTTGAGCGCCATGTTGGCGTCCAGTGAGTTGGCGCATATCGCAGCCACCAGCGCAGCGCAGGCGCCTTCGAATTCCGCGGCCGGGTAGAGCGTGTTGGCCAGGCCGGCAGAGACGCCGCGCTGCGCGTTCCAGATCTGTCCGCCGAACAGCAGTTCACCGGCATTGCCCTTGCCGCAGGCGCGCAGCAGGCGAGTCACATCGTCGGGGTGATACGAAAGGCCGAGCCTGGCGGGCGTGATGCCGAATGTCGCGCGGTCGCTCGCGATGCGGATGTCGCAGCCCAGGGCGAGCGCGACGCCGCCACCTACACAGGGGCCGTCAATGAGCGCCAGCGTCGGGAAGGGGCAGGCCGCAATCGCGTTGACGGCGGCCCGGATCTCGGCGTTGGCCTTGAGCGACTCGGCAGTCGTCGAAAACGTCGATTCAAATTCGCTGATGTCCGCTCCGGCGGCGAAGCAGCCGGGCGCCGCGCTCTGCAGCGTGAGGGCGCGGATGCCCGCGTGCGCGACCGCCTGTGCCACCAGCTCTGGAACCGCGCGCCACATCGCACGCGATACCGCATTCTTGCGGCTCGGGTTGTCGATGAACAGCCGCGCTACGGGGCCGTCCTGCTGAAGATGGATCAATGTCATGCCCTTGCCTGGTTTGGCGCGCCCTTGAAGTGCGCGCCACGATGCATCATAATATGTCCGTACAACTTTGCGCAAGCCACTACGCGAGGACTCCATGAAATTCCAGAAGGCCGCCAAGGCCTACCCTTGGCCCCAGGATGCGCACCTGGCGCTGTCGATCGTCGTAAACGTGGAAGAAGGCGCCGAGGCCAACATCCAGGACGGCGACAAATATCCCGAGCCCGTCGACGAGATGGGCATTGCGCTCAAGCGCCCCATGCGCAACCTGGGCAACGAATCGAATTACCAGTATGGGATCAAGCGCGGTGCGCCCCGGGTCATGCGCCTCCTGCAGGAGCACGAGATTCCCGTCACGTTCACGGCCTGCGCGCTGGCGCTCGAGCGCGCGCCTGAGTTCACCCGGGAGATCGTGCGGCAGGGTCATGAGGTTACCTCGCATGGCTACCGCTGGTCGCACCAGTTCAACATGAACGAGGAGGACGAGCGCGCGTATATCCGCAAGGCGGCGGATTCGATCCAGCAGAGCACGGGGCGACGACCGGTGGGTTGGCTGTCGCGTTACCTGACGACACCCAACACCCGCCGCCTGCTGGTGGAGGAGGGGTTCAAGTACCACATGGATGACCTGAGCGACGACGAACCGTTCTGGGATCACCATGAAGGCAAGCCCATCGTGGTGCTGCCCTACCAGGTGGACAACAACGATATGAAGATGTGGTCCGAGCCTTCCTACACGCCGGACCAGTGGCTCAAGTACGCCATCGACAACTTCGAGTGGGCGCTTCGGGAAGGCGAACACGAAGTCAATGTCATGTCCATCGGCCTGCACCTGCGCATCATCGGGCGCCCCGGCCGCATCTGGGCGCTGGAGAAATTCCTGGCGCACGTCAAGCAGCGCAGCCTTAAGCCCCACGGGCCCTGGATAGCGACTCGCGAAGCGATTGCGGAGCACTTTGCGCGCCACGTTCCCTTTCGCGCCTGAGGCGGCGCAACGCTCCGCCACCGAACTAGGCTTGATCTGAAGATGCGCCCGGCTCGCGCAGTGCGTCTTCCGCACGCAGGGCGGCATCGAGCAATTCGAAGTCCGCGCCTCGCCGCCCGATCATTTGTAGGCCGACGGGCAGCCGGCCGGCCGCCACAGGAAGCGGCAGGCTGATCGCGGGAGCGCCCGACATATTGGCCAGCGCCGTGAAATCTGCCTGGTTACTCGGAACCGGCCCGTCCATGGGAAACGCAGTTTGCGGCGTCGTGGGCAACAGCAAGCCGTCGAACGGGGCGATGGTGCGAGTCAGCCATTGGCCGGCCTGCACTGCGATAGTCAGAGAGCGGGCCAGGTCGGTGGCGCTGCGCGCCGCGGCATAGTCGACCATCGCGAGCAGGTCCTCCGGCACCTCGGCGCGGCGGTGCGCCAGAACAGGCGCGAGCGTGTTGTGCAATTCGGCCTCGCTCAGCAGCAACCCTGCGCGGCGTACGCGTGTCAATAGATTGCCGGGCACCTGGACAGGCCTCAATTCGAAGCCAGCGCGGCGCAACTGTTCGAGCCCGCCTTCGTAAGCGGCGACCACCTCGGGGTCGGCACCCATTTCGGCCGCATTGGCTGCGAAGGCGAACACACGCCCGCCATTCGCGTGCAATGCCGCAGGTTGTCCATGCTCGCTCAAGATCGCGAATGCATGAATCACATCCTCCACGCTCCTGGCCAGAACTCCCACATGGTCCAGCAGGCGGCACAGCGGCATCACGCCGTCCACCGGCAGCTCATCGAATCCCGGCTTGAACCCAACCACACCGCAATAAGAGGCGGGCACGCGGACCGAGCCCATGGTGTCGGTGCCCAGCGCGACCCCGCACAGGCCGGCTGCCACGGCCGCACCCGAGCCGCCGCTCGAGCCGCCGGGGGTGTGGGTCGGACGATGCGGGTTGTAGCAGTTGCCGAAATCGGCGTTGTGATTGGTGGCGCCCAGCGCCATCGCATGCATGTTGAGCTTGCCCAGGCACACCAGTCCCGCCGCCTTGAGCCGCGCAACGACCGGAGCATCCTCGGTGCAAGCTTGCGCGTGGAGCGCTCGCAATCCGGAGTGCGACGGCAGGCCGCGCACGTCCATGTTGTCCTTGACGGCGAAGGTCGTTCCCGCGAGGGGCGAGGGGCGACCCGAGTCGGACGGTGCAGCCGTGGCGATCACATCCACGAAGGCGTTGAGGCGCGGATTCTCCTTGGCAATGGCCTCGAGTTGCTCACGCAGCAAATTGGCAGGCAACAGTGCCTGGCTCGCGATCAGCCGCGCCTGGGCCGACGCGCTCTCCATCAGCAGACCGGCGTTCACACCGCTACCGCCTGTCGAGCAGGCGAACCGGCTTTTGCCGCGACTCCACTCCGGTGAGCGGCGAGAGGGACTTCGCGGGAACCAGTTCGACCTGCACATCCACGCCGAGCTTGCGCTTGAGCAACGCGCGATAGCTGCCGACGGCCCCCTCGTCGCTGGGGCCGGTGCACTCGACGCTGACCAGCAGGTCTTCGCGGCCGGTCGCGTCCCGGGTGAGGGTGCACAGGTACTCGCCGTTGAAGCCCGGCATGCCCGCGAGGATGGAGGAGAGCGCCTGCGGGAACACATTGATGCCGCGCAGCTTCACCATGCTGTCGCTGCGGCCCTGGAAGCCCGCGATGCGCCGGAAGGGAAGGTTGAGCGCCGAGGGGGTTGTGAGGCACGTCGTCACATCGTGCGTGTTGAAGCGGATGATGGGGAAGATGTCTTCGGTGAACAGGCAGGTCACGATCATGTCGCCCTGCTCGCCGTGGGCCACCGGCACGCCGGTGTCCACATCGCAGATTTCCAGCCAGTGTGCGTCTTCCATGACATGCATGCCGTCGTGGTCCGGTCCTTCCGCGGCGATCAGCCCGGTGTCGCCCACGCCATACCAGTCGAACAGCTCGACGCCGCCCCATGCTTCGGACAACGCCTGGCGAGCGTCCTGGGCCAGGTGGCCGGAAATCATCCGTATGGGAATATCCTTGCCCGGCACCAGGCCGTTTTCGCGCGCAACGTCAGCCAGGCGCTTGATGTAGTCGGCGAAGCCCACGATCACAGTCGCGCCGAAGTCGCGCATGAATTCCACCTGCTTCACCGAGGGTGTCTCCACGCCCGTTCCGGCGGCAAAGAAGAGGGCGCCGGTGTAATGGATCACCGCCTCGCGGATGTAGTGGCCGCCGTTAACCGGCCCGTGGCCGTACACGGAATGCACCACATCGGTGGGCCCCATGCCCTGAAGCGTGAACGCACGCGCGAGCATCAGGTTTTGCACCTCGCGGGTGCGTGGGCTGAACAGCAAGGGCTGCGGCCGTCCAGTCGTGCCGCTGGTAGCGTGCAGGATCATCGGGAGAATCACGCCGTCGACCGGAATCTCGCGGCCATGATGGTCGCCCAGCGGGGGGCGCCGCGCGATGGACTCCATGATTTCC
>JAQZBU010000113.1 GCA_029237735.1 Ramlibacter sp.
CGCGATGATCGAAACCGTGCGCGGCGCAGGCTATCGCCTGTCGTCGCATTCCGCGGCCGCTACCGGAGCGGCCGCCTGACCTGAAGGCGTGCCGCCATTTGCGCGCGGCGGAGTGACAATCAGCGATGGCGCCTCGTTTCATCAGTTTCCTTGCTTGCGCACTCGCTGGCGGCCTGATCGGCTGGTGGCTCGGCCATGACGGCGGCATTCGTGTGGGGCTGCTCGCCGGCGGCCTGGGCTGGCTCGTAGTGGACAGCATGCGCGGCGCACGCGTGTTGCGATGGCTCCGTCGCGGCGAGTTCACTGCCCCGATCTCCGTGGGCGGGCTGTGGGGCGATATGTTGGACCGCATGCGGCGCATCCTGCGCACCCGCGAGCAGGAACTCGCGGATTCCCGGCAGCGGCTGCAGGAGTTCCTCGCCGCGATCCAGGCCTCGCCGAACGGCGTCGTACTGCTGGACCCACAGGGCCGCATCGAGTGGTCCAACCAGACTGCGGCGCAGCAGTTCGGCTTCGACCTCCAGCGCGACATGCAGCAGCAGGTGGGGAACCTGGTTCGCGATCCTTCCTTCGCGGCCTACTTCAACAGCGGCAAGTGGACGCATGAGATCGTGATCGCCGGTCCCGGCAGTTCGGCATCCAGGCCGGTCAAGCTCTCGGTCCACCTGCATCCCTACGGCGAAGGACGCACATTGCTGCTGTCGCGCGATGTGACCGCGGTGGAGCAGGCTGAAATCATGCGCCGCGACTTCGTTGCGAACGTATCGCACGAGATCCGCACGCCGCTTACGGTGCTGATGGGTTTCGTCGAAACCTTGCAGCACCTGCCGCTGGACGAGCATGAGCGCAAGCGTTACCTCGCCCTCATGGCCCAGCAGGCCCACCGGATGCAGACGCTGGTCAGCGATCTGCTCACGCTCTCCCGGCTGGAAGGCAGCCCCTTGCCGGGCTCGGGAGAATGGACCGCCGTCGCAACCATGATGGCCCAATGCGAGCAGGAGGCGCAGGCGCTGTCGGCCATCCTCGGCAAGTCGCAAGGCCTTCGCTTTGCGGAGCCGCCCGAGCTGGAAATCGCGGGCTCGCCGAATGAACTGCTTTCCGCCTTCTCCAACCTGGTGAGCAATGCGGTGCGCTACACGCCTTCTGGCGGAACGATCCACGTGCAAGGCCGCACGCTGGCGGATGGCCGCTTCGAATTCTCGGTGCGGGACACGGGGCCGGGCATCGCGTCCGAACACATCGCCCGCCTCACCGAGCGGTTCTACCGCGTGGACCGCAGCCGCTCGCGCGAAACCGGCGGCACCGGGCTGGGCCTGGCGATCGTGAAGCACGTGGTGCAGCGCCATGGCGCCGAGCTGAAGATCGAAAGCACCCCAGGTGTGGGTTCGACGTTCGCGATCGTCTTTCCTGCTAGCCGGGTGCGGCCGGCTGGGGTACCGGCTGATGGGAGTGAACGGCCCGCCACAGAATCAGCGGCAGCACGATAGCCAGCAAGCCCAGCGCGAGGGCGCTCATGATCCAGAAAGCGGCCGGCGAATGCATGGCCGGCCACGGCCCGATGCCGCGGTAGGCCAGCAGGTAGCCACCTGCCAGCCCCGCGCCCCATAGCAGCACGCAATAGGCAACCAACGGCGCCACCGCGACACGGTAGCAGCGCAGGACGAACACGCACAGGGCCTGCGTCGCGTCGCCGACCTGGTAGAGCGCCAGCCACGCCAGCAAACCGGCAGCGAGGGCAACCACTTGCGGATCGCTGGCGTAAATGGAGGCAATCTCATCGCGCGCCAACCCGAGCACCGCGCTGAACCCCAGTGCGGCGCCGAGAACCAGCTTGAACCCTGTACGGATCGCGTGCCGTGCCCGCTTCGCATCGCCGGCTCCGAGCCAGTAACTCACCCTGGCGCTCGTCGCGATGGAGATCGACAGCGGCATCATGTAGATCACGGCCGCGAAGTTCGAAACGATCTGGTGCGCGGCCGAGGCCAGCGTGCCCTGCCGCGCGATGAAAAGCGCCATCAACGTGAACGATGTGACCTCGACCATCACGGCCAGCCCTGCCGGAATGCCCAGGTGCAGGAAGCGCCAGATGGCCCGCCAGTCCGGCGGCTCCATCCGCTGCCAGAGCGAATAGGGTGCATACAGCGGCTGCGTTCGAAGCAGCCATACGGCGCCTGCCAGCAGCAGGTAGCTCACCGCGACGGTGGCCCAGGCGCATCCCACGGCGCCGTGCGCGTCCAGGCCGAGGCCGCCGAAGGCGAACCAGATGGACAGCGGAACCTTCAGGCCCAATGCCGCAATTTGCAGCCAGGTGACGAGAAGCGGCTTGCCCAGGCTTTGGTTGAGCGTGCTGAACAGCCGGAACAGCAGCGTTGCGGGCAATGCAAGGCCCAATGCGGCGAGGTAGGCGTGAACCTCGCCGCGCATCGCCGGCGGAACATCGGTCCATTGCAGCAGCGGCGCGGACAGCAGCAAACCCAGGAAGCCCGCTGCCGTGGCGAGACCCGTCAGGTAGAGGGATTGGCGCACCGAGCGGCCGAGCTCGTCGTTGCGCCCCGCGCCATGCAGCTCGGCCCATGCGGGCAGCAAGACCTGGATCACGCCGATCAAGGCGACGAAGACGCTGATGTAGATGGCGGAGCCGACCGACAGCGCGGCCAGGGCCTCCTGCGAATAGCGTCCCGCGACGATGGTGTCCGTTACGCCAAAGGCCATGACGGCCAACTGGCCGACGAGCACCGTGCCCGCGTGCCGAATCAGGATTCGCAGCTCCGTCACTGGGCAGTTGCTCTCCGGTAGAGCAGTACGTTGTCGTGGGCGTCCACGGGCCGCCGGATGCTGGCTACGAGTTGCAGGCGGCGCGTGTCCAGCGCCATCGACATGGCCGGTTGCAGGTCCGCCGCCACCAGCAGCCACGGGCAGGCGGCTTCACGCGCGGCAGGCCGCAAGTCCATCTGACCGTGATAGCGGAACGCGGCGGCCTGTGCCCGATTGATGCCGAACACCTCCACACAGCCGGGACGATCGATGTGCCGCACGACCCCGCGCACCACCGAGGTGTAGCTGCGTGCGAAGTCAAGCACGGGCAGCCACAATGTCATCAGAAGCAGCCAGCACAGCGCAGCTCCGCTTGCGGGCAGCACCAGGCTCTTCCAGATGACAGAGCGATGGCGGCCTGTGCGCCATTTGACCAGCCAGGCCCACGCCAGCGTGGCCGCAAGGGCCGTGAAGAAGGCAACTGCGGAGAAGCTGGGCTCGAAGCCGGGCGCGAGCTTGGCGACGTTGGCGGCCGGCTTGGCGGGCACGCCCGTCTGCAGAGAGATCCAAATCACCCAGATGATGAAGGCACAGCCACTGAAGAACAGCAGCGTGAACCAGTCGATCAAGGCGCCCACGCTGCGGCTCAAGGTAGGCAGCGCGAAGGCGGCCAACGCGGCCAGCGCCGGCAGGCCCAGCAGCAGGGATCGGTCGGAAGAGGGTGTGGCCACCGTGGTGCCGATAGAGACCACCAGGAACCACAGCGGCAAGGCGACGTGTCGGCTCACGAGCTGCCGGCGCCAGCGCCACAGCGTCCACAGTGCCAGCGGCCAGGCCGGCCACGTGAACCACAGCAACAACCGGCCCAGCGAGCGCCAGTCGCGCGCCGGGCCGCCCGCCACGCGCCAATGCCACACGTCGAACCAGGTCGCGAGCGCAGCCACGAAGGCGAGGGCCACGGCGAATGCGGTGACTGCCTTCCAGCGTGCCAGAGACGGCGTCTCCGATTCGTCCTGTGCCTCGAACAGGCTCACCAGAAAGCCACCTGCCGCGAAGAGAACAGCCATGGCCGGCGCGCCGCTCAAGGCCAGGCCGGCCAACCCCGCGAACAGGCAGGGGATGGCGACGCCGGGCCGTCGCGGCAACGCGGCCATCGCAAAGAACGCAAGGGCGGTGAAGGCCAGTTGCGCGAGGGCAGGTGTCGTCTCGTGCGACAGCTGCGCCAGGCCCAGGGTGGCGATCAGGGCGAGCAGGCCGCCGTCGGCCATGGCCCGGGCGTAATCGGCGGGGCTTGCTTCGCCGCCGAATGCGAAGGGCACCGGCTGCGCCTGGGGGCTGCGGGCCAGTGAATAGACGCCGTACCAGGTGGCTGCCAGCGTCAATACAAGCAGTAAGGCAAATGGGATACGGGCGGCGAAATCAGGTGCGATCCACGCAGGCGCTGCTTGCATGGCCCAGGCGCCCAGCCAGTAGGGCAATAGTGCGTCGAATTCCGGCGGCTGGCCGAGAAGTCGCGGAGCAAGCCACGAAGCGCCCCCTCGGGCGATCTCGAACATGTAGCCGAACGCCGTGATGTCGGCGTTCTTCCACGGTTCGCGGCCGACGAAACCCGGGATGACATAGGCCACGCAGAACAGCAGGAGCGCGATGCGCGGCAGCCGGCGTACGGCGTCCTGGGCGACGATGGCGGGTGTCGGCTGATTCACTGCGCGCGATTATGGGCCCGCAAGGCAACGCCCCAAAAACAAGGGCAGCGCGGTTGCCCGGGCTGCCCTGCTGGTGGCGAAGACGATGCTTATTTGGCGTCGGTCTTCTCTTCTTCCTTGTCGGCCTTCACGGCGCCCGGCTTGCCGAACTTCTTGAAGAACTTGTCGACGCGGCCGCCCATGTCGTTGACCGACTTTTGCGTGCCGGTATAGAAGGGGTGCGACTCGCTGGAGGTGTCCAGCTTGAACATCGGCAGCTCACGGCCGTCGTCGGTCTTGCCCATTTCCTTGGTTTGTGCGCACGAACGCGTCACGAACTTGAAACCGTTCGACAGGTCCACGAAGAGGACGTCGCGGTAGTTGGGATGAATGCCTTCTTTCATGATCTTCCTTGGTGTCGATGCGGGAGCCGGTCCGGACCGTCCGGGCTACTTTCCGCAGAAAAGCCCATAATTATATGTCATCCCGGACTCGATCCGGGATCCAGGAATCCCTGGATTGCGGGTCGAGCCCGCAATGACACCTTAGCCACCGCGGCGCATCATGTCGAAGAACTCGACGTTGGACTTGGTGGCCTTCATGCTCTTGAGCACCATCTCCATGGCCTCGATCTCGTCCATGTTGTACATGAACTGGCGCAGGATGCGGGTCTTTTGCAGGATCTCAGGGGCCAGCAGGAGCTCCTCGCGGCGGGTACCGCTGCGGTTGAGCTGAATCGAGGGGAACACGCGCTTTTCATACAGGCGGCGATCCAGGTGGATTTCGCTGTTGCCGGTGCCTTTGAACTCTTCGAAGATCACTTCGTCCATCCGGCTGCCGGTGTCGATCAGGGCCGTGGCGATGATGGTCAGCGAGCCGCCTTCTTCCACGTTGCGGGCCGCGCCCAGGAAGCGCTTGGGCCGCTGCAGCGCGTTGGCATCGACGCCGCCGGTCAGCACCTTGCCCGATGACGGCACGACGTTGTTATAGGCGCGGGCGAGGCGGGTGATCGAGTCGAGCAGGATCACCACGTCCTTTTTCAGTTCGACCAGGCGCTTGGCGCGCTCGATCACCATTTCAGCGACGTGTACGTGGCGGGCGGCGGGCTCGTCGAAGGTGGAGGCGATCACCTCGCCCTTCACCGAGCGCTGCATTTCGGTCACTTCTTCCGGCCGCTCGTCCACCAGTAGCACCATCATGTAGCTGTCGGGGTAGTTGGCAGCAATGGCGTGCGCCATGTGCTGCATCATCACCGTCTTGCCGCTCTTGGGCGGGGCGACCAGCAAGGCGCGCTGGCCCTTGCCGATGGGCGCGATGATGTCGATGATGCGGCCGGTGACGTTTTCCTCGCCCTTGAAGTTCTCGCGCTCGAGCTTCATCTGCTCCTTCGGGAACAGCGGCGTCAGGTTCTCGAACATCACCTTGTGCTTGTTGTTCTCGGGCGGGCCATCATTGACTTTGTCCAGCTTGGTGAGCGCGAAGTAGCGCTCGCCGTCCTTGGGCGTGCGCACTTCGCCTTCGATCATGTCGCCGGTGTGCAGGTTGAAGCGGCGCACCTGGGAAGGCGAGATGTAGATGTCGTCGGTGCTGGCCGTGTAGCTCGTGTCAGGGCTGCGCAGGAAGCCGAAGCCGTCGGGCAGGATTTCCAGCACGCCGTCGGCAAAAACCTGCTCGCCGGCGCGGGCGCGCTTCTTGATGATCGCGAACATCAGCTCCTGCTTGCGCATGCGGCCGGTGTTTTCGATCTCAAGCTCTTCGGCCTGCTTCAAGACTTCAGACACGTGAAGTGCCTTGAGTTCGTTTAAGTGCATGGAGGTACTCCGCGCGGAGTTCTGGTTGGCTTTGGGGGAAGGTTTGTCGTGAGGCGAGAAGGCCTCACAAACCGGGAAACTCGAACCGCCCCGCGGGTGGCGGATCGGTGAACTGAAGGGGATTATGCCGGAAAAACCGCTGCAAATGTCATTGCGGGCTTGACCGCAATCCACGGTGGCGAACCCGAACTATGGATTGCGGGTCAAGCCCGCAATGACAATTCACGCCAGCTGCTGGTCGATGAAGGCCGTCAGCTGTGCCTTGCTCATCGCGCCGACCTTCGTGGCCGCCAGCTGTCCATCCTTGAACAGCATCAGCGTGGGAATGCCGCGGATGCCGAACTTGGCCGGAATGTCGCGGTTCTCGTCGACGTTCATCTTGGCGATCTGCAGCTTGTCCTGGTAGGTAGCGGAGACTTCGTCGAGGATCGGGGCGATCATCTTGCAGGGGCCGCACCACTCTGCCCAGTAGTCCACCAATACCGGCTTGTCGGCCTTCAGGACGTCGGCTTCGAAAGTCGCGTCGGAAACATGCTTGATCAGGTCGCTTGCCATGATTTGAATTCCTTTGGGCTATTGGGGGGTGCTGCGGCGAGGATGCATCGGCTGTGCAAGTACAGTGGGGGAATTGTGACAGAAACCAAGTCCCCGCGTCCGCCACGGACGGCCCCCTTTCCCCTATGAGCGCTATAGGACAAACGCATGAGTCCGGCCGCTGGCCCAGGCTCGTCGCCGCGATGCGCGAGCTGCTGGCTCAGCACGCGGCGCACCCTGCGCGCACGGTCGTTCTCGTCCCCTACGCGCAGCTGATGCCGGTGGCTCGCCGGCATTGGGCTGCCGCGGTGCCCGACGGCTTCGCCCCGCGCTTCGAGACCACGATGAACTGGGCCGGCAAGACCGGTTTCATGCCTGGCAACGACGACATCGGCTTCGACATGGGCCGCGACCTGCTCACGGCGCGCGCATGGCTTCAAAAGGCCGGGCTCGGCGCGCGCGCGGAACTGCTGGCGGGCCGGTTGGTGGAAGCAGCGTGGCAGCTTGCCGGCTTGGCCGCTGCAGTCGTCCCTGCTGAAAGGCAGGCGTGGGCCGCAAGCGCACGCACGGCGGCGGCACTTGGCGCGGAGGCGCCGGTCCTCCAGCTCGAAGCCGCCGTGGGCCGCATCGCGGTGGAATGGGCGGCGGCCTCTGCTTATGCGACCGATGCCCTGCTGCGCCCGGACCTGCTGGGCGAGATCGACCTGCTCGTGGTGATCGAGGGCCTGGAGGCCGACCCGATCACGCAGTCGATTGCGACGATGCTGGGCGAAAGGGCCGCCAGCCTCGCTCTCGATGGCGATGCGCCGCTTGGCGCGATCGCGCTGCACGAAGCAGCCGATCCCGCGCACGAAGCGGAAATGGCCGCGGCCTGCGTGATGCGCCATGTCGAAGCCGGGCGTGTGCCCGTGGCACTCGCTGCCATCGACCGTGTGCTCACCCGGCGCGTGCGCGCAATGGTCGGGGCGCGCGGCATCGGCGTGCGCGATGAAACCGGCTGGAAACTCTCTACCACGCGCGCGGCCGCGCACGTGATGGGCGCCTTGCGCGCCTGCGCATGGAATGCCGGCAGCGACGCCGTGCTCGATTGGCTGAAGAACGCACCGGCCGTCGCGCCGGCTACTGCATCGGCGCTGGAGCGCCGGGTGCGCCGCGAAGGGCTGCGCGAATGGCGATCCGTGGCTTCGCTGCGATCCGATGAAGGCGCGAAATGGCGGGCACTCGTGGACCAGGCCGATGCCTGGCGCGAGCCACTGCAGCGCGCACGGGCGTTGCCTCTGTGGCTGCAGGCTTTGCGTGAGCTGCTACATGCTTGCGGGCACTGGCCGCGGCTGGAGTCCGATTCCGCCGGCGCGCGCGTGCTGGAGACGCTAGGACTGCATGAGGACATGCAGGCACAGTGGCAGCTGCTGCCACAGGCCGCGCAGCGCTTCAGCCTGGCGGACTTCACCGCCTGGGCCGGCGAAGCGCTGGAGGCCGCGACCTTCAAGCCGGAGAACCCGGACACCGAGCAAGTCGTGATCCTGCCGTTCAACCAGTTGCTGGGCCGTGACGTGGCCGCGGTGGTGCTGGCCGGATGCGACGAGGTGCGCCTTGCGCCTTCGCCCGAGCCCACGGGGCCCTGGACAGCCGCGCAACGGGCGATGCTGGGCCTGCCGTCCCGCGAGGCGCTGGAACAGGAGCGTCGCGCCGGTTGGCGCAGCGCGCTGCAAGCGCCGCATTGCGACGTGCTGTGGCGCGCCAGCGACGACAGCGGAGAACCCGTGCTGGCCAGCAGCCTGGTGCGTTCGCTGCAAATGGAAGGGCGGGGGGCCTTCGGCGCCGATCCGCGCGGTGTGCGCGCCGTGCCCACGCGGCCCGTAACCAAGCCGCTGCCCGCCGGTGCGATCCTGCCGATCGTGCAGTTGTCCGCCAGCGCTTATGAAGACCTGCGGCGCTGTCCCTATCGTTTTTTCGCGCTGCGGCAGCTCGGGCTGCAGGAGGCCTCCGAGATCGACACCGAGCTGGACAAGCGCGACTTCGGCAACTGGCTGCACAAGGTGCTGGGCACCTTCCACGATGCGCTGCGCGCCAGCCCTGAGCCGCATGGGCCGGGCCGCGCGCGGCTGCTCGACATCACGGCCGATGAAGTCACGCGATCGCAGGGACTGGAGGAGGGCGAGTTCCTGCCTTTCGCCGCGGCCTGGCCGCAGGTGCGCGACGGCTACCTCGTCTGGCTGGAAAAGCACGAGGCACTCGGGGCCGTGTTCGAGAGAGCGGAGAGCGAACACGAGATGCAGCTCGGCCCCGTCAAGCTGGTCGGGCGCATCGACCGCATCGACCGCATGCCCGATGGCAGCGTCATGGTGATGGACTACAAGACCGAGGCCGAGGCCAAGACCGGCGAGCGCGTCAAGACGCCCGGCGAGGACACGCAGCTTCCGTTCTACGCGGCGCTTTTGGATGTCGGCGACATTCGGGCTGCCTATGTGAACGTCGGTGAGCGCGGCAAGACGAAGGATTTCGAGCAGAAGGCCATCATCGAAGCGCGGCAACTGCTGGCCGAAGGCATTCTGGATGACCTCGGCCGCGTTGCCGGCGGCGCGCTCATGCCCGCGCTGGGCGAAGGCATCGCGTGCGAGTTCTGCGCCGCGCGCGGCCTGTGCCGCAGGGACTGGTGGGTATGAAAACGGACTTGGCCTACGAACTCAACGGGGAGCGCATCGCCCGCGAGCGCTTCTACGCCATCGCGTGCGACCCGAGGCGCAGCGTCGTCGTCGAAGCCTGCGCGGGCGCGGGCAAGACCTGGATGCTCGTCTCGCGCATCTTGCGTGCGTTGCTGGAGGGCGCGCAGCCGCACGAGATTCTCGCCATCACCTTCACCAAAAAGGCGGCGGGCGAAATGCGGCAGCGCCTGCACGAGTGGCTGGAGGCCTTCGCCTCGGCCCTGCCCGAGGTGCTGGACAAGGCGCTCGTCGATCGCGGCCTGCCTGCGCAACCCGAGTTGCGTGACTCGTTGAAGGGCCTTTTTGCGCGCCTGCTTGCAACTGGCCGGCCCGTGCAGGTGAGAACATTCCACAGCTGGTTCGCGGCGCTGCTGCGCAGCGCGCCGCTCTCAGTGCTCGAGGCGCTGGAATTGCCGGCCAACTACGACTTGCTGGAGGACGACAGCGAAGCCGTCGCGCTGGTATGGCGCCGGTTTCATGCCGCGGTCGCGAGCGAGCCACACGCGCGGCGGGATTTCGAGGCCTCGGTGGCCGCGTTCGGCCGGTTCCAGACACAAAAGGCCCTGCATGCGGCGCTCGCCAAGCGCGTTGAGTTCACCCTGGCGGACACGCATGGTGTCGTCGAAGCGTCCGTGAAGCCGTTTGCCGAGGTGTTCCCGCAATTCGCGGGCGCGGATGAACCCGAGGCGATGCTGCATGGCGACGTGGCGCGCAGCCGTTGGCTGGGCCGCGCGCGGGTCTTGGGCACGGAGAAGAACAAGACGCCGCAGAAGGCCGCGCAATTGATCGTCGACGCATTCGAAACCGCGACCCTGCAGGAGCGTCTCATCCTGCTGCGCAGGGCCTTCTTCGTAGCCGGCGAGGACCGTCTCACGGCGCACCTCGCCAAGTTTCCCGCGGCGCAGGAGGCCGAGCCGGAGCTGCAGGCGCTGTGCGCCGCGCGTGCGCAACACGAGGCCTGGCTGCATCATCAACGCATCATGCGGCTCGCGCGCCTGCTCATCGCGCAGTTCGGCGCTTTAAAGCGCGAGCGCGGCTGGGTCGACATGAACGATGTCGAACGGGCCGCGCTGGTCATGCTGTCCGATCCGGTGCTCTCCGGCTGGGTGCAGGAGCGCCTCGACGCGAGCACCGCCCACCTCCTGATCGACGAGTTCCAGGACACGAACCCGCTTCAATGGCAGGCGCTGAACGCCTGGCTGGGCAGCTACGCCGGCGCCGCGGGCAAGCGCCCGAGCGTCTTCATCGTGGGCGACCCCAAGCAGAGCATCTACCGGTTCCGCCGCGCCGAGCCGCAGGTGTTCCACGCCGCCAAGGATTTCGTGCGGGAGGCGCTGGGCGGCGACGTGCTCAGCTGCGACCACACGCACCGCAATGCGCCTGTGCTGATGGCTCTGGTCAATGAGGTGATGGCGCGGGCGCAGGCAGATGGCCGCTACGAAGGCTTCAGGGCGCACACCACCGAATCCACGGCGCAGGGGCAGGCGCTGCGCTTGCCGCAGATCGAGCGAACACGAATATCCGCTCGGGCCGAGCTTGTCGAAGCCTCTTCAACGGAGGCATTGGCCTGGCGCGACAGCCTTACCGTTCCGCGTGAACTGCCCGAGGAAATGCTGGTGACGCTGGAATGCCGGCAAGCGGCGGCCTGGATCGCCGCGCGCCTCGACGAGGGCGTGCCGCCGGCCGACATCATGGTGCTCGCGCGCCGCCGCGACCGTCTCGGCGTGATGGAGGATGAGCTGCGCGCGCTGCACATCCCGGCGCAGCAGCCTGAGAAATCGGAGCTCGGCGAAGCGCCGGAGGTGCAGGACATCGTCGCGCTGCTCGACGTTCTGGTCTCGCCCACGCACGACCTGTCACTCGCACGGGCGCTGAAATCGCCGCTGTTCAATGTGGCCGACGAGGCCCTGGTGCAGATCGCGCTGGCAGCGCGCAACGCGTCCGCCGAAGGCGCGCCCCGGCCGTGGTTCGAGCTCGTGCGCCATGGCCAGCTCCCGCCACCGGTGCCAGAAGGCTTGGCCGCCACCTTGGTGCGCTGGAAGGGCTGGGTGGACACGCTGCCACCCCACGACGCGCTCGAAGCGATCTACGACGACGGTGACGTGCTGGCCCGCTTCGGCGCGGCGGCGCCCGCAGCGCTGCGCGATGCGGTGCTTGGCAACCTGCGCGCGTTGCTCGGCGCGGCACTGCAGGTGGATGGCGGGCGCTACGCCACGCCGTACGGCTTCGTGCGCGCGCTAAAGGCTGGGGGCATCCAGGCTCCGGCGCACGCCGCGGAGGGGGCAGTGCGCCTGCTCACCGTACACGGCGCCAAGGGGCTCGAAGCGCCCACGGTGGTGATGCTCGACACGGACGGCCCGCCGCCCAAAGCCGAAACCATGGGCGTGATCGTCGAATGGCCCGGCGAGTCGCCTGCGCCGTGGCGCTTCGCTTTCCTCGCCAGCGAAACGCGGGCGCCGGCGTGCAGCACCGACGCGCTGGAGGTGGAGATGGCGGCGCGCCAGCGAGAGGAACTCAATGCTCTGTATGTCGCGATGACGCGGGCACGCAATCAGCTGGTCATCTCTTCGGTGCAGCCGCACATCGCCGCCGAGACGAGCTGGTGGCAGCGCCTGGCCGAGTTGTGCGAACCGCTTGAGGCGCCAGAGGTACCGCTGCGCGCACCTGATGCGTCGGCCGTTGCGCAACTCTTTTCGCTTCCGGTCGTCCCCACGATCCCGCGGCCGCCACGCGCGAGACGCGCTTCGGCGAAGCAGTCCATCGTTTGCTGGAGTTCCATGTGCCCGGCGCCACCTCATGGCCGGCGGCCCAGTTGCTGCGCGTCGCCCGGGAATTCGGGCTGGATGCGCAGACTGCACGTGAAGCATCGGTGATGGCCCGGCGCATCCTCACCGGTGAAGGCGCGTGGGCCTGGGACCCGGCCCGGGTCGACTGGCAGGGCAATGAGGTGGAGTTGATGCACCAGGGCGAATTGCTGCGGCTGGACCGCCTCGTGCGCAGCGCCGGCCAATGGTGGGTGCTCGACTACAAGTCGGCCTCGCGCCCGGAGCAAGATCCTGCGCTGCTGGCAAAGATGCGGCTCTACCGTGAGGCCGTGGCCAATGCCAATCCCGGTGCTGCGGTGAACGCTGCGTTCCTCACCGGTCACGGCAAACTGGTGCCTGTCGAATGAAGGGCGTCGCCATCATCGGGGCTGGCCCTGCGGGGCTGATGGCCGCGGAGGTGCTGTCCGCCGCGGGTGTGCAGGTGGATGTGTATGACGCCATGCCCTCGGCCGGCCGCAAATTCCTGCTGGCCGGCAAGGGCGGCCTCAACCTCACGCACTCAGAGCCCTTCGATGCCTTCGCGTCGCGTTACGGCGCGCGCAGGCCGCAAGTCGAGCCCCTGCTGCGCCAGTTCGACGCACAGGCCTTGCGTGAGTGGGCGCAGGGCCTGGGCGTCGAAACATTCGTCGGCACTTCCGGCCGCGTTTTCCCGGCAGAGATGAAAGCCGCCCCGCTGCTGCGCGCATGGCTGCACCAGTTGCGGGCGGCGGGCGTTCGCTTTCACATGCGTCATCGCTTTGTCGGCTGGAGCGCTGATGGCGAGTTGCGCTTCGACGCGCCTGGCGGCGAACACACCGTGCGTGCGCAGGCCGTCGTGCTGGCGCTCGGCGGCGCCAGCTGGCCCCGGCTGGGATCGGACGGCGCCTGGGTGCCGTTGCTCGAGGCGCGTGGCGTGGACGTGGCGCCCCTCGAGCCCGCCAATTGCGGATTCGATGTGCGCAATGGCTGGAGCGCCTACTTTGCGCAGCGCTTCGCCGGCCAGCCCTTCAAGTCGGTGGCGATCCGCTTCGGCGGCTTTCACCGGCAAGGCGAGTTCGTGGCCACGGAAACAGGCGTGGAGGGCAGCCTGATCTACGCGGCGTCGGCCATGCTGCGCGATGAGATCACGGCCCGCGGATCGGCAACGTTCGAGCTCGACCTGCTCCCCGCAAGGCGCGCCGACCAGGTCATCGCGGAAGTGGCGCACCCGCGCGGATCACGGTCGTTGTCGAGCCACCTCAAGAGCCGCCTGCATCTGGATGGCATCAAGTTCGCGCTGCTGCATGAGCTGCTGTCGAAAGACGCGATGCACGACCCCGCGCTGCTGGCCGCAGCCATCAAGTCCTTGCCCGTCACGGTGGTCGCGGCGCGCCCTGTCGAGGAGGCGATCAGCACAGCCGGCGGAGTGCGCTTCGAGGCGCTAGACCACAACCAGATGCTGCGCGCGATGCCGGGCGTGTTTTGCGCCGGCGAAATGCTCGACTGGGAAGCGCCAACAGGCGGCTACCTGCTGACGGCATGCTTCGCGACCGGTCGCGCAGCCGCCCATGGCGTGCTGCGCTGGCAAGCCGGCACTGGCTGAGCCCGAAGGGTGGGCACCCGTGCCCACCGATCAAAACTTCGTGCGGTAATAAATCATCGGCTTGCCGCCACTGCGCGTGAGCGTTACCCACACGTTGCACACGTTTACGTTTCGTTCTGCGCTGTTGCCATCGCGCTCGTGTGTTTAAGTCTCCGTTAAGCGCCAAAGCTTGTAATGCTTCCCGGGGCGTGAGCGATGCCTGCGCCCTTCAATGAAATCCAACATTCAATCCACTTAATGATGAAACTCAAATACGCCACCGTTTTCTTCGCTGTTGTTGCAGGCACCGCCATGGCAGGTCCCGCTTGCAACGTCCCCCAGGCCCAATGGATGAAGGAATCTGATTTCAAGGCGAAACTGGAAAAAGAGGGCTACCAGATCAGGACCTTCAAGGTAAGCAAGGGACAGTGCTACGAAATCTATGGGTTCGACAAGAGCGGAAAGAAGGTGGAAATCTACTTCGATCCGGCCACTGCCGCCGTGCTCGAACAAAAGTGAGTTGAGAAGGCTCCGTGACAGTGATCGAGTCAAGAGGCCGTGCGCAGAGAGTTTGGGACCCGTTCGTGCGGGTCTTTCACTGGGCATTGGTTTGCTCCGTCTTTCTGAACCAGTTCCTGCTCGAGGGCGGCGAGGCGCCGCATCGGTGGACTGGCTTTGCGGCCCTGGGGTTGATCTCCGGTCGCCTGGTCTGGGGCTTCGTGGGAAGTGCGCATGCGCGCTTTGCGAGCTTCGCGCCCACCCCTGCCCGGGTTCGGGCGCAGGTATGCGCACTGCTCAGTGGCCAGGTTCCCACGTACGTGGGACACAGTCCTCTGGGAGCCTTGATGATGCTGGTGCTGGTGTTACTCGTAATTGCCCTCGCCGCTACCGGGTGGCTGCAGACCACCGATGCCTTCTGGGGAGACGAATCCTTGCAGAAGACCCATGAGACGCTTGCGAACGTGCTGCTACTTGCGGCCGGGATGCATGGGATCGCGGCGATTGTGATCGGGCGACTTGAGCGCGTGCGCTTGATCAAGGCAATGATCACCGGTGTCAAGCAGTCCTACTGACGCCGAACGCGATGTAAGCGCCGCGCGCAATGCCGGGTGTGTTTTGCAGGGGGTGCTGCGCTGGCGCCCGTGGGGTGGGCACCCGTGCCCACCGCTCAAAACTTCGTGCGGTAGTAAATCATCGGCTTGCCGCCACTGCGCCGGAGCGTCACCCGCGCGCCGCTTTCCAGCTGCAGGCCGACGAACCCGCGTTCGGCGACCAGGCCGCTCTTGGGAATACCGCGACCGAAGCTCATCTCCACGCGCGCGCCGTAACTGGGTTCGCGCGTCTGGACCAGGGTCAACGCGTCGGGCGGCATCAGGCGGCGCCAGGCCGTGACGTCGATGCGGTAGTTGCCGTCCAGCGTGTGGCGCCAATGCAGCCCGAGGTCCAGGCTGGTGGGCGAGCCGTTGCGCGGCCCGAAAGCGGGCAGGGGGGCACTGTCGACGGTGCCCATCCCGAGCGACAGGCCCAGGGCGGTGCGCCGTGGCGGCAGCCATGTCATGTCGATGCGGGCGTTGCGGTTGGAGCCGTCGATGTTCTCGAAGCGGGGCAGCGACGAGGCTGAAACTTCGAGCTGCGGCCGGTTGCGCTCTGCGGGCGTCATGCCGGACTGGGCCACGAGGCTGGAGGCCGTTTCCTCATCGAAACCAAAGGCGCTGGCAGCGGCCGCCGACAACAGGATGAGCGTGGCAGCGCGCAGCCCGATGCGGGCAACTGCATTCGACTGACCCAACCCGTGTGCGACTTCGGCGCTCATGGCTCACCTCCGACGGTGAGGCCACTCTAGGGTGCGGCCGGCGCCGACCGTGTCGGACGTAGCCGAACGTTACGGTCAGCGGCCACGACGTGCTGGCGTGGTAGGGGGCGTACAGACGTTGCTGCTGCCGAGCTGTACGAGAAATCAGGGCAGGGAACGAATTTCCTTAGCAGGTTACTGATTGGCCAGTGGCCGTGTTTTATGAACCGGAGCCGATTAGCGGAGTAGTTTGCTTTATTGGGCGAGAACCACCATGGCTGTTGGCAGTTTTGAAGAGTTGTGCGCGGGCTTCTGCGAGATCGTCCAGGTCCCGCCCCCCGAGCTGCGGGTCGACGCCCAAGGCCTGGTGGGTTTCCATGTCGTGAGGCGAGGCACCACGGTAAACCTGGTGCATTGCCCGCACACAAGCCCGGACCATGTCTTCATCGTGTTCGAACTGGGCCCCATCGGGCAGGACGGCCCCGCGTCGTTCGCGGATCTGCAAACCCTCCTCGAGGCCAATTTCATGCTGCTGCGGGTGCATCCGCCCGTGTTCAGCCGCAACCCCGCGACCGGCGACGCGGTACTGCAATACGTATGCCCCTTGTTCGACGCCACAGCCCACAGCCTCTATGAGTTGATCGACGACGGACTCGATTGGGCTTCGCAATGGCGTGAGAGGCCTTCGTCAGGTGAGGGGAGCGACATCCACCAGGATGCGGCGGAGAGCCCCGCGACGGCCATGCCCAACTTTGCATGACCGCTCGATTCAAAAACATCCAGGAGTAAAAAATGCCGGAAATTTCTTCCTCTTCTCCTCGTGCTCTGGGCATATCCCAGGCTTCTCCGGAAACCAAGGCGAGCGGCCCCGTTCAGGAGGCTCAGGTTCCGGAGGGGCAGCTTCAGGTTCACGCGGAAGTCGCATCCGACAACGTCCACCCACCCGAGCAGCCCGTACCTCCAACATCGCCCCAAGCCGCTTCGCAAGCCGTGCCAATCGGTAAGACCACGGTTCGGCGAGGGCTGGCTCCATCAGCAGCAACACTTGCTCTCCCGGGACAAGGGTCTCCTCAAGAGACAGGATCGATCAAAAATTTACGCACCCAGAGCGCATTCGATCTGGCCGGATTCAATACTCGCACCAGGCCACCGATTGGACATTCGCGTGGAATGAACCTACCGCCAGTCGAGACTAAACAATCCGAGCCATTCGACAACTGGGACACGGTCGAGACGAAACAGCCAACCTTGCGGGAGTCTGCATCAACGTCATCAACGATAGCGGCATCCAGCAACTCGCCATCGGGCTCACCCCTGAGCCGATCGACTTCCAGCCTGGGCATCCCCGTCGACGGGGATGGCTCCGCTCAGTCAAGTCCCTCGATGTCACCGATCGGATCTGGGAACCTGCCCCCACCGATTGGAAGGCAGGGCCTGGCGCGCTCGGCATCGGCTATTCAAATGCCGCCGTCGACGCAGAAAAGGGTGATGAAAGATTCCGAGAAGATCGACGTCATCCTCCGGAACAAAGACATGCGGGCCGAAGCGAACGTGATTCTGGATGAACTGTATGCTGGCGAGGTCATCCCTTTCATGGACAAGTACGATGGCTTTGTCGATGCGAGAAGTGCCAAGGCCAGAGGACTTGCTTTCGCAGCAATTTTCGACAACCACTTGCAGAAAGGTTGCAAGCTTGAGCTCAACCTCCTAGAGGCTCAGATGGACGAATTGAGGGCCTTTGGGCTGTCGCCAGGTCCGATTGCTTCCGACTCTCCGCTCGTCAGCATGCTTGCGGCTGCGGCTGACCAGGTGAAAGTAAGCATGGCCGGCACTCTGACGGGGCAACTACGAATCTCCCCGCATTTCGAGAGAACCCAAAAGTTGCTCGCTCAAGCGGCGCAGCGGCGTCCGTCGATGTCCGACGCGATTAGAGGCTTCGCTGCCAGGATGTTGCCCCATTCCTCTCCGAAAAAAGACAGCCCTCCAACCTAAGTTCTGTCTCGGGGCGCGAGCTCAATCTCCAATCTATCCACCAGCGGGCCACCCGCGAAGAGTGCGTCGCTCGCAATGATCGATCTCAGCTTCGCAGCCTCGGGATCCTTCAAGAAAGCAGTCCAGGCGCTCTTGGGCAGGCATCGCAGTTCAACCACTGCCCTGTTCACATCTGAAAGATCGAGCTTGTCGCCGCGAATGCGGCTCACCAGCATATCGAACAGCTGGTGGACTGGGCGGCCGGGAAGCGCAGGCGCCGCCGCTGCGACGAACGCGGAGCGCGGATCTCGCACGCCGAGCCGCATCTTCAGTCCAGGCACCAGCGGCCCGCCGAGATAGAGTTCGGGGCTCCCCTTGATCGTTGTCAGCGCCGCGGCCCTGCGATGGCGCAGAAAGGCCTTCCAGGCTTCCGGCGGCAAGCTCCGCAGGGCCTGCACATCTTCGAAATTTCGCAGATGGAGTACCTTGCCGCGGGCACTTCTCAGCAACATGTCGAACAGATCGGCGGGGGAGCAGCCTAAAGGCACGTCCTTCGCGTGTGCGATGAATGCCGTGCGCGGATCCGGCGATTGGCGCTGATCCGATGAATACAGGTGCAGGCTCAAGCCATGCACCAGCGGGCCGCCCGCGAAGAGCTCGGAACCCACCACGATCGACGCCAGGTCTGCCGCCTGGGGATGGCGCAGAAATTCATTCCAGGCACTCTGCGGCAGGTGTCGCAGCGTCTGCACTATGTCTCCCGAGAAATCGCGCAGGTTGAGCACCGTATCCCGCGTACGGCGCAGCAATTTATCGAACAGGTCGCCGAGTGGAGCGTTGGGAAGCACCGCCTGCGCGGCGGCGATGAACGCGTCGCGTGGGTCATCGGGATTGCGTTGCTCGTGCAGACCAGTCGGCAGCGGGCCATCGATCGCAACTTCGTGGCTCACGATCAAGGTTGTCAGGCCTGCGGCCAGGGGGTCCATGCGAAAGGCTATCCAGGCGTCCGGCGGCAACGCCCGCACAAAGTTTGCTTCCACACCCACGCAGTCCGAGAGGTCCAACACTTGCCCCTGGATGCGCTTTTGCAATCTACCGTACAGTTCGGACACCGCGGTGTCCACAGCGTTTGGGATCGCCCGCCGCACTGCGTCTATGAACGCCTGTCGTGAGTCATTGCACTGCTCAATGCAATCCAGGTCGATTGCGGGAAGCTGTTGCCACTCACCCCCTTGGCTCTGGAACAGGCGTGTATTCCGAAGCACGGCTCCTTGCGCATCCGTGAAGTGCAGCAGCACATTCGCGGCCCCCTCCCATGACCCTTTGACCGTCGTCCCGTCGGGAACGTAGATGTGCTCCAGCGTGGTGCCCGGCTCGCCCGGCCGGATATTGAGTGTCAGATGCCGAAAGCCGTCCGCTTGTGGACCCTCTCCATGCCTGTCCCTGAAATCGATCGTATGCCCATCGGCCGGCACGGAGACGTCCAGGTACCCAACCCCGAGTTGCTTGAGCCGATTCACCAGCTCCTGGCCGCCGCTTGAAAGTTCGGGGCTCAGGATCACCGACGCAATGGCGACACCGCTCTCCGCCTGGGCTATCTGCTCCAAGGCGTGCCAGGCTGCCGGTGACATGAGCGTGACCGCGTCCTCCTCATCGTCCGTCAGATCCGCGAGGTTGAGCTCGGGACCGGTGATGCGCCTGGCCAGGCCATCGGCTACGTCCCGCAGCACACCGATTTCCACGTCCGGAAACGATGCCTCCAGCGCCTGTGCCAAGGCCGCGCGTGCAGTTTCGATGCACTCGTTGCGTGTCGCCGCGGCAGGAGCTTGCTGAGTGTGGTTGGCAACGCCCTTCGCCTCGAAAGTCGCAGCGCGCCCGCCCGAAGCAGGGAATGTCATGAATCGGCCCTCGTTCTTTTTATTGCGCCGAGGTCGCGTCGAGACGCTACCTGGCAATGTGAGGTGCCAAGGTTAATCCAGCGATTGGCTGCGGGGAACGAGCCCTATCCCCCTACTGAAGTCTGAAGGCTGAGGACCCGGACCGACTGTCTACTTCAGCTTATACGTGCCCGTCTGCCGCTGGCACCCCTGAAATGTTCCGGCTTTGGCGACCGGGAATGGCCCAAGTCTCGTTACCGAGGAAGTCTCGACCATTCCTTCGTATTTGCCGGTGGCAGCAATTGTTTCCCGGACGAGTTTTCCATCGGGGCTGTTCAAATAACGGCCCAGCCGCTTGTCGCCGTCCGGATCAACGGCTTCGCACACCACGCTCTCGGACTTCTTGCCGTCGAATGTGGTGGTCATCCCAACGCACCGGAACGAGTTGTTGTCGTACATGCCGCCGCTGGGGGTGCTCCGCACGGTTCCCATAAACTCGTAAGTCATTGCCGAATGGGTCTTTGAGAAGACCATCGGCGCAGCGGTGCCGCTCCAGCAGCTTGTGAAATCCAGGGCGCCCTCTTTCGGAAGGGTCTGCGCACTGACGGCACCCGCGATGCCTAGCGCCACGACCAGTGCGGCCTGTGAAAGGGATAGCTTCGAATTGAATTTGGATTGCATGTGAACTCCAACAAACGTTGAATGAGAACGCGTGCAGTCGAAGGAACATGGATACCCATAAGTCGCGGCACGCGGCTTTCCTGCAGTTCGCAGAGCGGCACAAGACTGTGCCGAGAGTAGGGCACCCTGCGGGACCCATAAACGAGCCAGCTGAACGGCGGCAATTCCCGTTTCGCCTCGTACAACAACAATGAGGTTGCATCTGCACTTGTACGCGCCTGGCCTCCTGAGAACCGATCGTTGCGACCTGGCACATGCAATTCCTCGATAGATGTTGATGCGCATCAACAAGGGGAGCCGCCATCGGCGAAACCGCTCTGGCGGTTCCGCTCCCGGACGCTTAACGTTGCGTCATGCGGCTGACCATGAATCGGTTATGACAGGTATGCCCGGTGACATCGGGCAGCAGGCGCGCCGTTGTGGTCTGTCTTGTTATCGTGGCGGCGTACGCTCCTCTGCCGGCTTCCGCAATAGGTCACTTTAGTGATCAGCTTCTTCGCCCTCTCCTCGGGCGACTTGCTGTTTACCGTCTCCTTCAGCGAATCGAACACTGGGTCCGCTGGATCGATCACCGGCAGCGGTACTGGCGCGGATGATCAAGAGGTGACGGATGTGTGGGCGGCGTGCCGTACGAGCCTCACCTCGAAGCGCCCCCCGCCTATCTCGGCCAAGCTGCTCAAGCCTGCCCGCGTCGCCGAGTTGAGGGCCACCGGCCAGTGTGCCGCAGCGATGGCAGTGTTCCTGTCGATCTGGCTGGCCTCGGACTCGTTGACCTCAACCCAGGCCTGTAGGTTTCGGCCACATGGCGCCGCCAAGCACGCTCTCCAACTCGCGGCCGAAGCGCACCTCGGCCTCGATGCGCTCGCGCGTCGGCACGCGGGCATCCTGCAGCCTCACCCGCAAAGTGGCCCGCGTTATCGGCGAAGCTCGCGCGCCCGTTCCTGCAGCGCGGCCATTGCCAACGCGAATAGATCGTCGGCGATCGCACGCAGTCGCCGGGCCTTCTCTCGATCCTCCAGAGACGGACCATCACCTTGCCCCGAGAGAGCAGCCAAAGAGGCCCGCGAAATAGCCCGCTCCAACGCATGGGCCGCGCGATCCGCTAACCGCCACTCGTTGAGCAGGTTTCTGTTCGGGTCTGACAAGCTGGCACTTCCTGAGCAGCATTGTCAGCACACACCCTCAGGCAATCAAGGTTTGCGGGGCGGAACCCGGGGTCTTTTTCGCTCGGCTGCACCACGCAGGCGGGCCCTTCGTGATCGCCTCGCGCCTGCCACATGCCCCCAGCGAAAGAACCACGCGTCCGTTGCGGTACTTGGGCCTGGCGGGGTGTCCTGTCGGCAGGACTACCTTGAGGTAGTAGCTTGAACCACGGGTGAAAAGGCCAGTCAGGTTTGACATCGGATGCTCCACGCTGATGAACGTGAACACACGAGGTGCTACAGGCAGGTGCTACAGATGGCGCTGTTCGCCGGGTCAAGCGCTGTTAAGTGCTTGATCCGGAACGCATCCGTGAGAAAAGGTTGACGAGCCTTACCCCCGGCACTGGCTCCACAGTTAGGGCTGCTTGGTTCCCCACCTGACCCGGTTGGCCGCTTCACCATGCGGGGAGGCCCGTCAGC
>JAQZBU010000114.1 GCA_029237735.1 Ramlibacter sp.
CTTGCAAACTGGGGGCGTCCATGTATGTCCACGGCGGCGGTCGGCGCTTGCGACGAACCGACCGACGCGGTGGGCAACTCGGGGCGCACCAGGGATTTCATCTTACGCGGCCCGCTTCAGTTGCGGCAAGCCGGCCAAGTACGTTTGGTCGGGTGTGAACCGAGACACGCCCGAATGAGGCCGCCGGGTGTTGTACCAGTCCATGTACTGCGCGATGTCGGCGCGCGCGGCGCTGACACTGTCGTAGGCCTTGAGGTACACCCGCTCGTACTTCACGCTCCTCCACAGCCGCTCGACGAACACGTTGTCGCGCCATGCGCCGCGCCCGTCCATCGACAGCTTGCACCCCGGGCGGCCCAGCACCGCATCGGTGAACTCGGTCGCAGTGAACTGGGTAGATTCAATCGGTCGTCGCAACACCCCAATCGTGGAGGAATTCAATGGGACGTAAGCGTCCTGCCGTCCCACCCTTGACGGCGATTGATTCCGATGTTGTTGGCTCGGTTAGCGCGCAGGGCGCCAGTTGTAGGGAAGCAGATCGTCCGTCGTTGAGGTAGGCCCAGGGGTCGTGCCCGTTAAGCTTGGCCGACTATGCCGACCGCCGAACTATGCCGAGCGGCCTCGCCTTTCCCCGGACTCACCGTAGGCCGCGTGTGATCGGTTCGGCATAGTTCATCCTGCCTCCGCCCTCAACAACGGAGACTTCGATGACGGATACGGCAGAGTATTTGAGCGGGAGCCGGCTGTTCCGGCGCCTGAGAAGCGGTACCTACGGGCATCTTGTGGAGTTGTACGCAGCGCGTCTTGTCGAGGTTGGGCTCAGTAGACACGGCACTTGGCGCTCCCTCAACGTGGTCGGCAATCTCCTGGCTTGGATGACGAGCCACCGGACCAAGCTGAGCAGCCTTGATGAACGCATGGTGGAGCGCTACCTGCGACACCAAGGAGCAAAGCAGACCATCCATCTCGACGACCGGGCCGCGCTGAAGCGGTGGCTACTGACACTACGTACCCTCGGCACAATTGCGCCGGCACCGGTCCCGATGAACACGCCGCCACAGCAGATCTTCGCGGAATTTGGCGACTATCTGCGAAGCGAGCGCGGTCTGACAGCAAAGACTATCGCGCACCATCAGCCTGCGATCAGACGGTTCCTGTTTGAAGTCTGCCCCGCTGGCGCCAGCGATCTCGGCAAGATCAAGCAGGATGAGGTGATTCGCTATGTCGAGTGCCACGCCCAGGATTGGAGCCCGAAGTCCGCCAAGTTGATGTGCTGGTCGCTGCGCGCGTTTCTCCGATACCTTCACCACGCGGGATTGAACCCGCACGCATTGGCCGGCTGCGTGCCCTCGATCAGGCAATGGAACCTCGTGGGCCTCCCGACCTATCTCTCCGCGGCACAGGTTCAGAAGGCCCTGGATGGTTGCGACCTGGCATCGGCGATGGGACGACGTGACTTCGCCATTTTGATGATGCTTTCCAAGATCGGCTTGCGGGCCGATGAGATCGCCACGCTCACTTTGGATGACATCGACTGGAGAGCTGGTGACATGCTTGTTCGTGCCAAGGGCCGGCAGCGCGCCAGGATGCCGATCGCATCAGACGTCGGCGCAGCGATCGTTGCCTACCTACAGGAAGGCCGACCCAAGTCCTCCTGTCGTCAGCTATTTCTCCGCAGCCTTGCGCCCCACACCGGATTTGCGTCCGCAAGCGCAATCACGATGATCGCCAAGACCGCGCTCGAGCGCGCCGGCATCCAGGGCTACGCGCACCAGGGTGCCCACATCTTCCGGCACAGCCTGGCCACGGAGCTCTTGCGCGCCGGCGCCACCTTGTCGGAGATCGGCCATCTGCTGCGGCACAAGAGCCACGACACCACACGGATCTACGCAAAGGTTGACATCGAGGCGCTCCGCACGTTGAGCCTGCCGTGGCCGGGAGGTGTGCAATGACGGATCTACATTCGGCACTGCAGCGGTACCTGAACATGCGCAAGGGCTTTGGATTCAAGTATCAGCATCAGACACGACGGCTCGCCGACTTCGTCTCCTTCATGGACAAGTGCAAGGCCACGACCATCACCACGAAGCTCGCGATGGAGTGGGCGACGTTACCTGCCGGTCGGCATGCGTCCTGGGCATTGCGGCTGACGGATGTTCGCGGATTTGCGCGACATATCGCAAGCTTCGATCCAAAGACGGAAGTGCCTCCGGTCGGCCTCCTGCCAAGCCTGAAGCGTGCCAAGCCCTACGTCTATAGTGATGAAGAGGTCAGCGCGTTTCTGGCAGCCGCCCTGTCCTTGCCACCAGCAGGTGCACTGCGCCGCTGGACCTACCACTGCCTGTTCGGACTGATCGCGGTGACGGGCATGCGTCTGTCCGAGGCGATCGGCCTCAAGTGTGACGACGTTGACCTGGACGCCGGTGTGCTGACGATTCGATTGACCAAGTTTGGGAAGTCACGGCTCGTACCCCTGCATACAACGACCAGCGCAGCGCTACGAGATTACAAGCAACGGCGCGACACCCATCTACCAACGCGCCGCACCCCACACTTCTTCGTTGCGGAGCGCGGTGGACCACTGCTGCATCAGTACGTCCACCGCGTCTTCTGGCGTTTGTCGCGTGAGATCGGTCTGCGGCGTCCTGGCGATCAGGCGGGACCGCGCGTGCACGACTTCCGGCACCGATTCGCTATCTGCACGCTGTTGGGGTGGTATCGCGAAGGCATCGATGTCGAGAAGCAACTCCCTTCGCTTTCCACCTATCTTGGCCACACCTGCGTGCGCGACACCTATTGGTACCTCTCGGCGTGCCCGGAGCTGATGCAAGAGGCCGCGCGGCGTCTCGATCGACGGTGGGAGACTCAACCATGAAGCCCGGTTGCAATGTCGCCCCACTCGTCGAGCGCTTTTTTACCGAGCGGCTTGTCCGTCAGCAAGACGTGAGCGTCCATACGATCGCGTCCTATAGGGATACGTTCAGGTTGCTGTTGAAGTTCGCGATGGCGAAGCTTCGCAAGGCGCCGTCCGCCCTGACCCTCGATGAACTGGACGCGCCTTTCATCGGCGCGTTCCTGACCGATCTCGAGATGGAGCGCGGCACCAGCGCCACGACACGCAACCTGCGCCTGACCGCCATCCGCGCCTTCTTCCGGTTTGTGTCCTTCGAAGAGCCGGCTCACAGCGCCCTCATCCAGCGCGTGCTCGCGATACCGAGCAAGCGACACGACAAGCGTCAAGTAAATTTCCTGACGCGTTCCGAGATCGAAGCCGTCCTCGCTGCGCCCGATCGGACGACGTGGCTCGGCCGGCGCGATCACACATTGCTGCTGCTCGCGACCCAGACCGGCTTGCGCCTCTCCGAACTGATCGGCTTGAGCAGAGAAGCCATTCATCTCGGTACCGGCGCGCATGTGCGGTGTGTGGGCAAGGGCCGCAAGGAGCGATGTACCCCATTGACAAGATGCGCCCGGATCGCGCTTCAGGCGTGGCTCAATGAACCCGCGCGGCGCGATGCCAGAGTCTTATTTCCCAGCTTGCATGGCGGTCAGCTCAGCCCGGACAGCGTTCAATCGTTGCTGGCTAAACATGTGGGCGTCGCCAGCAAGACATGTCCATCGCTGGCAACCAAGCGGGTATCACCGCACGTCCTGAGGCACAGCGCCGCAATGGAACTCCTACAGGCGGGAGTCGACAGTTCGGTGATCGCGTTGTGGCTCGGTCATGAATCGATCGAGACCACGCAGACTTACCTTCATGCCCACCTCGGCCTCAAAGAGGCAGCTCTCGCGAAGCTCGAGCCGTACAAGCAGCACAAGCGACTTCGATTCCGCCCTGACGATCACGTGCTCGCCTTTCTCGAGGCGCTGTGAGCAGTCAAACTATGCCGACTGGATCGACTGCAGCCTACGGTGAATCCGGGGAAAGGCGAGGCCGCTCGGCATAGTTCGGCGGTCGGCATAGTCGGCCAAGCTCAATGGACACGAGCCGTGGGCCTACCTCAAGGACGTGCTCACCCGCTTGCCCACGCAGTTGAACAGCCGGATTGAGGAGTTGCTGCCCCACCGGTGGCAGCCTGCCGGCTGAGCGCGAGCGGCTGGACTCCAGGCGCCGCGCCCAGGCGGCCGCCACGCCAGCGAGAATGAACACCATCAGCACGGCGGCTCTGAGCCAGCCACCGGCATACGCCGCAGCCTTTGACCAAACCGCATCCACCATGTCCACCATGGATGCGATCCTCGCGCGCAGGCCCGGTCATCTCAAGATGCCACGGCCAGACGCATACGACGTGCTCGAGCGGCTGCCATCACATCCGAACCATCTCATCGACGAACTGCTGCCGCATCGGTGGACGCCGGCTGCCTGAGCGGTGTTGGGCACCGGCGCCATCGGCCGTCAAGGGTGCCGTGGCTAGCCGCTGACCCTTTGGAGTATGCCTTTGCGAATTAAGTTCAATTAATTAGCGCGCACTACACTAGATAGTGGTGTGTCAGCCGATTCGGGGAGTCTTTGCATGACACGCTGAGCCGCCTCCTGAATATGCAGCAAGGAGAGCCTTTCGGCTCGTCGCTGGTCGCCGTTCAGCACGGCATCCAGGATGCGATCGTGTTCGTCCCATACGCGGTCACGACCTTGCGACGGTTCGACCACAGCAATCATCGCGCGACGCAGGTGATTCCAATATAAACGTAGCGTCTCGGTGAGCAGTGGATTTCCGGCGGCCTCGTAGACCCACATGTGAAATGCCATGTCTGCGCTTGTGAGAGCCGCTACAGATCCATCCTGAACGGCAGCCCGCCCACGTTCAAGCAACGCATGTCCGCTGTCGCGCGAGAGCTTGGCCTTGTTTCGGGCCGCTAGCTTGGCTGCCATGGGGTCGAGCGACTCGCGAAGTTCGTACAGCGATTCGAAGAAGCTCCTTCGCAATGGTGTCACCACAAGACCGCGACGGCCAGCGTCCTGCACAAAGTCCTGGGACCTGAGAACCGTCAGTGCTTGCGTCACAGGCTGACGTGAAACGTTCAGCCTTGCGGCGAGTTCGTCCTGGTTGATTCGATCACCTGGGTGGAGGACGCCTCCGCAAATTGCCTCCAGGATCGACGAATAGACCTGCTCATACAGTGACGGCGTCGTCTGGGGAATGTTGATCCTAAGATAATTGTCTTGTACTCGAGATGTAATGGGGTCAAAAAGCATATCAATCCTGTGCAAACAAAGGCTACAGAAGGCACTCCCAATTCAAGGGAGACTTTCCAGTCCAAGTCAGATCTGGTTCTTCTACCAGTTCGGCTGCCGCAGGTCAGGAACCCACTTCGTTTTCAAACGCGATGCGGCGGGCAATTGATTGCTCCTCAGCTTTTGAGCTTTTCCAAATTCATGACATCACCAAAGCGTAGCCTGCATCCAACAAGCGGCGATGATCGAAGGGCGCTTTTGGGCGCTCTTGAGCTTGTTGCGCGCAGTGCTGTGCAATTCGCTCAGATCGTTCGGGCAGTAGTTGGCCAGCGCATGCCGCTTGAGCCAGGCCCACAGGTACTCGCCCGGGTTGAGATCGGTCGCATAGGGTGGAAGGAAGGCGAGCTGGATGTGCCCGTTCAAGGTGTCCAGGTAGTCGCGCACCAAGCGGCTCTTGTGCGCCTTCAAGCCATCCCAGATCACCAGCAACGGATGCTTCAGATGGGCTTTGAGCGCCTTGAGGAATTCGACGATCTCTTCCTTCTTGATGCTGCCTTCGTGCAGCCTGAACAGGCAGTTTGTGCGCGTCAGTCCTGCGATGACCGAAACGTGAGTCCAGTTGAAATGGACTGGACTGGCGTGTGTCGCTTGGGCGCCCAGGTACGCACCCGCGTAGGGCGCTCGCTGATGCCCGATTCGTCCACGAAGACGATCAGTCGGCCCTCTCGCTGGGCTTTTTTTTAAGGGCCGGCCAGGTACTGCGTTTCCAGCTGCGCACGGCGCCTTCGTCGCGCTCGATGGCGCGCTTTTCCGGCTTCTGGGGGCTGAAGAAGCCCAGCGAGCCCAGAATTCGCCAGACGTGCCCCTGGCTGAAACGCACGCCCTGCATGCGCTCGATGACCACGCCCACGCGCTTGATCGTCCACAGTTCGCTGCCAAATCCATGTTCGGTCGGACCTTGCAAAAGCGCTGCGCGCACGCTGGCCAGTTGCGCCTGGTCAAGCTGCGCAGGCCGGCCCCGCTCGGGCACAGCTCGCAAGGCATCGATGCCGCCCTCATCGAGCAACGCCTTCCACGTGTACACGGTCTGGCGTGCCACACCCACAGCCAGCGCCACCTCGGTGCAGCCCTTGCCTTTTAGCAGCATCCGCCCGGCGCGCAACCGCTTCTTCGCCGCCTCGCTCAATCGCTTTTGCACCATGCCCATATTCTCCAGGAACAAGCCTGAAGACATAACGCGCGGACAGCTCAGCAGTTGTCATGTTTTTAGAGAAGATCAATAGGAAACATTGGTGGGCACTGTCTTTCGTTCGGCCATAGCGCGCAGCGCAGCTGCTTGGTTGACTGCGAACTTAAATGCGTACTCGCGATAGATAGCGGCAGATTGTTGAATCAGCCGGCTTCTGCGTTCGTCCAGACGGGAAATAGGACGTGCTGGCCGGCCGGCCCACAACCAGCCGCTATCAAGTACTTGCCCCCGAACAGTACTGGAACCAGCGGCAACCAGCACGTTGTTCTTGATGATCGTACCAGGTGCCAGCGTACTGCCCATTCCGACCAGGACTCGCGCACCAATGACGCAGTCATGTAGCAGTACGTTGTGCCCGATCGTGCAGTCTTTCCCGATTTTCACGGGGTGCTCGCTAGACCGCAGCACTGTATTGTCCTGTATGTTGCTACCAGTCTCGATTGTCACGCCGAGGTCGGCGGCCTCAACGACACAGCCGAACCAAAGACTACTGCCCTCGTCCATGCGCATCTCGCCTACGCCAGTCACGGTTGCCGCTACATAGCCACACTTCTCGTCGCAGGTCATGATCGAGTGCGACAGTTGGGGTGTCACCACCATCGAGCCAGCCCGTGCATCCGCTCGTATACATTCGTGCAGCGCGTACAATTCAACTGTTTCTATAGGCCGGACCGGCACTGCGGGTGAGCCTTCACACCATTGACCGGGGGGCAATATGCTCCTCGGAAAGACCACTGAGCCGGCGGCGACCACGCTGCCATTCCCGATCATTGCACCGTCGAGCACCGAAACGCAATCCTGAATGACGCAGTCGTCGCTTACCGTACATGCATGCACCACGGAGTTTGCCCCAATGGTGACGCGCTCGCCGATCGTCGTACCGTAGACTGCGTGCGCGATATGGACGGTGCTGTGCAAGCCGAGGTGTAACTCCCCGCCGACATTGATAACGTGGCCGTCGCCGCGCAGTACAGCAAATGGTTCAAGTACGGCTCGGCCGCCCAGTGTCACTCGGCCAAGGACGGCGCTACCTGGCTCACTGCGGCGAAAGGGCCCCTTCAGCGTAGGACGAACGCCCTCGTAGGCCAGTACGAACGGATAATCTTGGAGAAATTTCATAGTGTGTTTCGGGGTGGCGTTCGGAAGAGTGAACCGGTCGTGGGCAGAGCGCTACAGCAACGACTAAACGCCCACAATAAACGCTTTGTTCGCACGACAATCCACGATTTTATGTTCACTTTAAGCAAACTTTCGCATCTTCGCTGAATCAGGTGGAGCGCTGGTTCGCTACTCTGACCGAGAAACACATCCTTGCGCGCATCGAGAGGGGTTGTCTATGAATTTCTAACGCCTAGCTGTGCGCGAAACAGAAGACGACCAATACACCTCGGCCGTTGCCGCTTCCTTATTCAACACGCGTGCCAGTACAAAGAGGAGGTCGGAAAGACGATTGAGATACGGCAACCTCACCGAAGACAGCGCAGGATCAATCTCTTCGAGCGAGACAATCACGCGTTCAACTGAACGGCAAGTTGCTCGGGCGAAATGACAGATTGCCGCTGTCTCGGATCCACCAGGAAGAATGAATTCCTTGAGTGGTGGCAAGCTTGCATTGAAGCGCTCGATCTGTTGCCCCAGAAATTCAACCCTGTCGCTCGCCAGGACGAACTTTCCGGGTTGCGAGAGTTCTGCTCCCAAATCAAACAGATCGTTTTGAATTGCCGCGATCACACTCCCAACAACGGAACTCAGCGGCTTGCTCGCCAACATGCCGAGCGTGCAGTTCAGTTCGTCAACCGCGCCCAAGGCGCTGATGTACGGACTGTTCTTTTGCACTCGAATGCCGTTGGCAAGCGAGGTCTCACCGGAGTCACCCGTCTTCGTCGTAATCTTGCTGAGGCGATAACCCATATTGGAGCACTCCATTGTTTGAACGATCATGATCGGCAACAGGCCAATTTACTACTGGACTGGCAGTAGCGCCTTCTTCCTGCGTCAGCGTCGAACTATATTGTTCGTATTATGCTTGCTCTCGCCACCCGCGTTCGGCCACGTCCCAGGCTTCGATGGCCTGAAGATCTGGAACCCAGGCCAGGCCTGACCGACTGTCGGAAGACCGTGCTTGCGTGCTTACCACGACATCCAACAGCGCTGGAAGGTGCTGCAGCGCTGTAACGATGGCCGCGTCGAGGTCTTCGATGCGTTCCACCCGTTGCGCGTGCATACCGAAAGCCCTGGCCATCGCGGCGTGATCGGCAAACTGCAGGCGAGTGCCGACCACCTTGCCGAAGCGGTCGGTCTGGTCGTTGACTTCGATCTGCCAAGCGCCGTTGTTGGCAACGACAATTAGCAACTTTGCACCATGTCGCACGGCGGTGTCGATCTCCATCGCGTTGAAGCCGAAGGCGCCGTCACCAGTGGCGACGACCACTTGTCGCCCCGGATAAGCCAGGCTCGCCGCCACGCCGAACGCCGTGCCGACACCGATGCAGCCCAGCGAGCCGGGATCCAGGTAGCTCGAGGCGGACAGACCGACGCGCGCGAAGCTGAGAAAGTCGCCTCCATCGGCCACCAGCACCGCGTCGCGCGCCATGTGCGCCTGCAGCGTCGCGAGCAGGCGGTTCGGATGCATTCGGCCTTGTGCATCCGCTGCCGCGCTGCGCATCGACTGCCGCAGTTGCTCGACCCGTTCCAGATGCCTCTTGCGCACTGCCGCGGCCCAACCGCGATCGACTGCCGACGGCCTGTCACCCGCCGCCGCCAGGATCGCCGATAGCGCCCCTGCCGATTGCGCGAACAATTCGACCACACCGCGGCGATTGTCCCGAAGCTCAGAAGGAGCGTCCCCGATGCGGATAAATGATAACCAGGGGGCGGCGCGCCGCCCACAGGATTTCCATGGCTTGCGCTGCTTGGTCGAGATCCGGGGCGAGTACGGGGCGCTTGCGAGGCGTGAAGTGTTCGGCCAGTTGCCAGTGGCGCGGTACCTCGGCGCGCAGCACGTCGGTGGGGAAGTCGAGATATACGGGGCCTGGATCGCCGCCCTGGCCGGTGGCGCGCGCCACCGCCTCGCCCAGTTCCTGCAGTACGAGCATGGGGTCGCGCACGGTGCGCGCATAGCGGGTGATGGGCCGCACGAGCTCGGTATGCGGCAGGTTCTGCAGCGCGCCGCGGTTGTCCTGCGCGCGGGGCGGCGTGCCCGAAAGTACCAGTACCGACGCCCGCGCGATATGCGCGTTCGCGATCCCGGTCATGGCATTGGTCACGCCCGGCCCTGCGGTCACCAGCGCGACGCCAAGTTCGCCTGTCAGCTCAGCGTGAGCCTGCGCCATGTACATGGCCGCGCGCTCATCGCGCACGTCGACGATTCGGATGCCTTCGGCGTGGGCCTGCATGTAAATGGGCATGATGTGCCCGCCGCACAACGTAAATAGTCGAGAAATGCCCTGCGCTGCAAGGAAGCGAGCAATCACGGCGGCGACGCTGCAGTCGCCACGCGCGGCGTTTGAAACGATCAGATCAGGCTTGGTACTCATACACGCCGCGCTGCGTCTTGCGACCCAATCGTCCCGCTGCTACCAGTTCGCGCAAGGCCCAAGCCGGACGGTACTTGGAATCGCCGAAATCTGCGTGCAGTACCTCCATGATGGCCAGGAGCGTATCGAGGCCGATGAGATCTGCCAGTGCCAAAGGGCCAATTGGATGACCACAGCCAAGTTTCATGCCCTCGTCTATCTCTTCAGCCGATGCAACGCCGTCACCGAGCGCGCAAAAGGCTTCGTTGATCATTGGGCAGAGCAACCGGTTGACGACAAAGGCTGGAGCATTGCGTACTGCGATTGGTGTCTTGCCAATGCGCCGAACAAAGTCGGTCATCGCCGCAGCGGTTGAATCGGTGGTTTGCACTCCGCGAATCAGCTCCACCAGAGCCATCATCGGCACTGGATTGAAGAAGTGAACGCCCATGAAACGATCTGAGCATGGCGTCGCGGCGGCGAGCTGCGTGATTGAGATTGAGGATGTGTTCGAGGCCATCAGGGCGCCCGGTTTCAGTTGCTCGCCGATCTGACGCAGGAGTCTGAGTTTCAGGTTGACGTCCTCAGTCGCGGCTTCGATGACCAAATCCGATTTAGACGTGGTCGAGGAGTCTGTCGTTGTGCTGATGCGTGACAACGCCGTGGCACGTTCCACCTCGCTTATGACTCCTTTGGTCATCTGGCGCTGAAGGTTTTTTTCGATTGTGGAGCGGCCCCGATCGAGCGCTGCAGGCGCGACATCTATCAACGTGACTTCCAGTCCTGCCAGTGCACAGACTTGCGCGATACCGTTGCCCATCGTGCCAGCACCGATTACAGCCATCCGCTCAATACTCATTTGGTGTTCCTTCGTTTATTCTTGCTCAAGATCGCGCCGGCGGCTCGGCCCGGTACAGCGTGGACACGGTCCGCGAGCTCGAAGATGTGGCGTAATTCCGTTGCGCTCACTCTGGCTGCGACGGCCTGACAATACGACTCAAACGGCGCACATTGCTGCGAATTGAGTCGATAGAGCAGAGCATAACGATGAAGGGCCAACTTGACGTGACCCTTCCGTGTGCTGTCGGCCAGCAATCGCTCGGCGGCGGCGACGCATCCGCTGGCGGCGACCGCCTTCTTCAGGCCCCGAATCTCTTCGCGCTTGAGAAGCGGTCGTGCAGGCACATTGCGGATCATGATCAGAACACCGGCACTTCGCGGTAGATACCCCAGATCGTTTTAAGGCGTTCGATAATGTCGCCCATGCTGGCACCGGCCTTCACCAGTTCGATCGTCACCGGCATGATGTTTTGCTGATGATCTTTGGCCACGGCAACCAGTTCATCTAGCAATGCATTGACCTTTACGTTGTCTCGTTCGCGGCGAATACGCTGCAACCGATCGATCTGGCGCCGCTCAGCCGTCGGATCGTGTGGATGAGTTTCCAGGTCAGCCACCTCGTCGTGCTCCTGGAACAGATTGACACCGATGACGGGCTTGTCGCCACTTTGCTTGTTCAGCGCTTGCTCGTAGGAGAAGTCGGCGACGTGACGCTGGAACCAGCCCTCCTCGATCAGTTTGATGGTCCCGCCGTTCTTCTCGACCTCGTCGATGATCTCGAAAATCTTGCGCTCGTACTCGTTGGTGAGGTGCTCGACGTAGTAGGAGCCGCCCACCGGGTCGACGACCTCGGTCACGTGAGCTTCTTCCGCGATGATCTGCTGCGTGCGCAGCGCGATCTTCATCGCCTCTTCGGTCGGGATCGAGAAGGCCTCGTCCATGCCGTTGGTATGCAGACTCTGCGCGCCGCCCAACACGGCCGCCAGGGCCTGGATCGCGGTACGCACGATATTGATCTTGTACTGTGGCTTGGTCAGCGTGGCTGCCGCCGTCTGGCAGTGGAAGCGCAGGCGCATCGATTCCGGATTGGCGGCGCCATAACGTTCCCGCATAATCTTTGCGTAGACGCGACGTGCGGCGCGGAATTTGGCGATTTCTTCGAAAAAATCGGTCTGGCACACGAAAAAGAAGGCTAGGCGCGGAGCGAACTCGTCGACGAGCATGCCAGTTTTCAACACTTCGTCGACATACGTGATCAGGTTGCACATCGTGAAGGCCACCTCGTGGAGCGGCGACGAGCCGGCTTCGGAAATGTGATACCCAGACACGTTGATCGGGTTGTAGCGCTTCATGTGCTTCGCGCAGTAGGTGATCCCGTCGCGCACGATGCGCACCGACGGTGCGATCGGGAAGACATACTCCTTCTGGGCCATATACTCCTTAAGAATATCCGCCTGGATGGTGCCAGACAGCTTGTTCATATCGTAGCCACGCTTCTCTGCGAGTGCGATGTACATGGCCAGCAGAATCCACGCCGACGGGTTGATCGTCAGCGAGACTGAAATCTTCTCGAGATCGATGCCGTCCAGCAGCGCCTCCATGTCGGCGAGCGTGTCGATGGCCACGCCTTCGCGCCCGACTTCGCCTTCGGACATCGCGTGGTCCGAGTCGTAGCCCATCAGAGTGGGCATGTCGAAATCGGTGGAAAGGCCGGTCTGGCCCTGCTCAATCAGGTACTTGAAGCGCTTGTTGGTGTCTTCGCCCGTGCCGAAGCCGGCGATCTGGCGCATAGTCCAGGTTCGGCTTCGGTACATCGTTGGATAGGGCCCGCGCGTGAACGGGTAACGGCCTGGCAGGCCGATCTCCTCGTTCGCGTGGTCCTTGAGGTCAAGCGCAGTGTATGTCCGCTTGAGCGGAAAGCCGCCGTAGGTGAAGAACTGGTCCTTTTTCTCCTTTTGTTTGCCGAGGAAAGCGGCGACCTCCGTGGTTTCCCATTCTTTGACCTGTGCTTCCAGCGCCTGAATGTTCGTAGTGGGGGATTTCGTATTCATGGTGTTCCTTGAAGGTTGATGCCGTTGAGCAAGCGCTCAGCAGCCTGGTAGGGGGAGATGCGGCGGTCGGAGAGCTGCGCGGAAACCGTGGCCAACTCACCTTGACGTGAATTCAGGAATCGTTGGTGCAGCAGGTCTTCCGCTGTCTTAAGCATTCGGAACTCGGCGATGCGCCGGATTCGCTCCTGTCCGGCCTCGGACTTGCGCATAAATTGGCCGTGGCCATCCAGGCATTCGATCAATTGCTCGAAGCCCTCGCCGTTGGCGGAACTGGTGGGCACCACGGGGGTCTGCCACAATCTGCTGCCCCCCACCGAGAGTCCCATCGTCAACATGGACTTCAAATCGCTGATCGTGCGGTTCGCATCCGAGCGGTCGCACTTGCTCACGACGTGGATGTCGGCGATTTCGAGAATGCCTGCCTTGATCGCCTGGATGTCGTCGCCCAGGCCGGGTGCTGACACGACCACAATGGTGTGGGCCGCACGCGCAATTTCAACTTCGGCCTGCCCCACGCCGACAGTTTCGATGATGACGTATTCGAAGCCGGCCGCATCGAGCACATCAACCGCTTCCAGCGACGCGCGTGCCATGCCGCCATGGGCGCCACGTGTCGCCATGCTGCGGATGAAGACACCCTCATCGCTGACCAGCTCGGACATGCGGATGCGGTCCCCCATGATGGAGCCTCCTGAGTAAGGGCTGGATGGGTCGACGGCAATGATTCCCACGCGTTTTCCGCTCGCGCGTAGTTTGAGCGTCAGCGTGGATACCAGGGTCGACTTTCCGCTGCCGGGCACGCCAGTGATGCCGATGACGTGGGCTCGGCCCGCTTTGGCATAGAGTTTTGCCAGCGCCGGGCGGCACTCCGCTGTGCCGGCCTCCGCTCGGCTCATTAGGCGGGCCATGGCCGCATTGTCGGCCGCCAGCGCACGGGTGACCAAGGAGTCCGAAGATACCAGCGCGGCCATCATGCAGTGCCGGATTGGAGACGCTGCGCCATTTGCTTGAAGACTTCGCGGTCGTCGATGACACGGCGCGCCTTGAAGTCCGTGCGTGGATAGGTGCCGGGCTCCACCACTTCAACCATTGTGCGCAGGCCGAGCATCGTATGCACCGAGGCCGCCACCTGTCCCCTGAACGCCTCAACAGCCAAAGCTCCTTGGGCGGTCAGATCGGCGTTGGCTTCGACACGCAACAGGAGCTCGTCCATTTGGCCGTCGCGACTGATCACGATACGATGCTCACCGCCATAATCCGACAGCTTGCTCAGTGCGGCGTCGATTTCGCTCGGATAGACGTTTTCGCCACGAATGGTGAACATGTCATCGATGCGGCCGAAGATGCCTTGAGGCAAGCTGGGATAGGTCCGTCCGCAGGCCGTCTTGTCGTTCGTCCAGAGCGCGAGATCGCCTGAAACAAGCCGGATCATCGGCTGAGAGGTGCGTTCGAGATGCGTGTAGACCGGCGTGCCGCGATGCCCGTACGGCACGCGCTCGAAGGTGGCGGGATCGCATACCTCCGTATAGCAGACGTCCTGCCAGCAAAGCATTCCCATGGACGACTCAGCCGATGCCGCAACATTCATGAACGGCGACATCTCGGCCATGGATCCACAGTCGAAGACTTCGGCCTTGAACGCCTCCTTGATACGATCACGAACGCCCGGAACGGAGGCACCCGGTTCACCGGAAAAGAACATGCGTTCGATTCCGAAGTCTGCGGCGTTCAAGCCCTCCTTCGTCGCCGTCTCGGCCAAGTACAGCGCATACGACGGCGTGCCGTAGAACGCCTTCGGCCTCGTCATGCTCATCCACTGCACTGCACGCGAGGACATTCCGGGTGCGCCGGCACCAAAGGGGAAGGCTTTGGCGCCCAGGCGCTCCGCGCCAGCGAGTGCTCCCCAGCTGCCCATGTAGAGGCTAAGAATGGCGGCGACAAAGACAATGTCACCCGGTCGGATGCCCATGCCCCACATGATGCGTGCATGGGCATTGGCGATGTTCTGCCAGTCGTCACGACCGATGGCGAAGACGGTCGGGCGACCCGTCGTGCCCGAGGTGCCGTGGATGTGAAAAATCTCGCTATCGGGCACGCACAGGTAGTCGCCAAAGGGTGGCGCGCGGTGCTGGGCCGCGCGCAGGTCGGCTTTCGTCACCACCGGGCAGTGGCGCTCGAAGTCTTCAAGGGATCGGATCTGGCTCGGATGAAAGCCCGCCACGTCCCACTTGTTACGGTAGAACGCGCAACTGTTGTAGGCGTAGTCGCAGACCTCTCGCAGGCGCTGCACGATAGACTTGTCGCGCTTTCCGGGATCCATGGTCTCTCGGACCGGGAACCAGTATCGGCTGTTGTCGGCAGGGCGGTACGAGTTGTCGTAGCGTGGCGGCCAGCTCCAGGATTCCATTTCTTGCATAGCTGCTTCCTTTGGGCGTTGATGGGAGACGCTCAACGTTCGCCGCGCTCGGCAACGAGGCGTTCGATCGTCTGGATGATTGTGTTCGGCGGCGTGTCCTGCAGAAGCACTTCGTGTACGCCCATGGCCTTTAAGGCGACGACGTCTTCGTCCGGCATGACGCCTCCGCCCAAGAGAATCAAGTCGTCGACCCCACGCGCCTTGAGTCCGGCAATGATCTTCGGGAAGATCGTCATATGCGCCCCAGAAAGTAGGCTGACGCCGAGCACATCAACGTCTTCTTGCACCGCTGCCGCCACCACTTCCTCGGGCGATCGGTGCAATCCGGTATAGACGACGTCCATGCCGGCATCGCGCAGACAGCGGGCAACGATCTTGACGCCACGGTCATGACCATCGAGGCCAACTTTGGCCAGTAAAACTCGTATTTTGTTACTCATGATGAGACGCAATCCTTTCGTTTGACCATAAAAAATTTATTCAGATTTGAAATGTCAGTATTCCGTATTCCGTATTCCGTATTCCGTATTCCGTATGTTATATGACATTAAAGTCGACGAAATGAGTAGTTTCCCTAGATTGTTTTCATCACGTGAAGTGGCCCCGCAAATCTGAACAGCGCTTTAGGTGGAAACTCCGGGCATGATGCCGGGCCGAGGATGGTCTGGCGACAGGAGTTTCGATGCTCAAGAAATCAGCGCGGCGCACCCGCCGCACGCACACGCTGGCGTTCAAGGCCCAAGTGCCCGTGGCGGCCTTGCGAGAAGACAGGACTTTGGCGGAGCTGGCCAAGCAATTCGAGCTGCACCCCAACCAGATTACGGAGTGGAAGCGGCAGCTGCTAGAGCACGCGGCCGAAGCCTTTGGCGGTGGCGCTGCGGCGCCAGACGAGCCGGTGAATCTGGAGCCGCTGCACGCCAAGATCGGGCAGCTGACGCTGGAGAATGTTTTTTTAGAACGCGCGCTCACCAAGGCGGGATTGCTGAGCGCAAAGCGATGATCGACCGGCATCACGATCTGAGCATCACGCAGCAGGCCAACTTGCTGGGCATCAGCCGCGGCTCGGTGTATTACCTGCCGCGGTCGGTGAGCGAGGCCGACCTGGCTCTCATGCGCCAGCTGGACGAACTGCACTTGGAACACCCGTTCATGGGCGCGCGCATGCTGCGCGATCAGCTGCATCGCCTGGGCAGCAAGGTGGGACGGCGGCGCATCGGCACACTGATGCAGCGCATGGGCATTGCGGCGCTGGCGCCGCAGCCTGGGACGAGCAAACGCGCACCGGGCCACAATATCTACCCTTACCTGCTGAGGAAGCTCTCCAATCAGGTGTGGGCGCTGGACACGACCTACATCCCGATGGCGCGCGGCTTCGTCTACCTCACGGCCGTGGTCGACGTGTTCAGCCGCCGCGTGCTGGCGCATCGGGTGGCCATCACGCTGGAGGCGATCCACGCCAAGGAGGTGATCGAGCAGCCCCTGGCCCAGTACGGCGCGCCCGAGATCGTCAACACCGATCAGGGCAGCCAGTTCACCGCCGAGGAGTTCACCGAGGTAGTGCTGAAGGCACGCTGCAAGCTGAGCATGGACGGGCGCGGCGCCTGGCGAGACAACGTGTTCGTCGAGCGCCTGAGGCGCAGCGTGAAGTACGAGCGTGTCTACCTGAAGGCCTACGACAGCGTCAGCGCAGCGCGCGCCGACATCGCCGACTATCTCGCCTGGTACAACGCGCAACGGCCTCATTCGCGCATCGATCGGCTCACGCCGAAAGAAGCGTACTTCGCCGGCTTGCCAGCGTTGCAGCTGGCCGCGTAACATGAAATCCCTGGTGCGCCCCGAGTTGCCCACCGCGTCGGTCAGTTCGTCGCAAGCGCCGACCGCCGCCGTGGACAACTCTGCACCTTTGGCAAACCGCACGGAATCCACTTAAGAATCGGGGAATGCTGTTCAAACAAGCGGAGCCACTTCTGTGAGTACATTTCTTAGATTTGAACGACGCTTGTCGTCGAACCCCAGTCCTTGTTCCAGGTAGGCATCCACAGTGCCATACGTCTGCTTGATCGCTGCGAAGGCTGCTTCTAGATAGAGCGCATTGGCAGCGGTAAATGCTTGCGCAACGGATGTTAGTGTGCCGGGCGGCATTAAGTGCCCAATATCCCGGCGATAGGAATTGGTCAGCAAATAGTCTTGCAGAATCACGGATGGCGTCGCACCAAGGGCCATCAGGATCACCGCTGCGCCAAAGCCCGTGCGGTCTTTGCCACTGACACAATGAATTAGCATGGGCCGCCCGGATGCCTCTTCGATCACCTCCAGCATTTGTCGGTATTCGGCTTTATGATGAAATGGATAACGTCGATAATGTGATATGACGGCAGATTCGACGCCAGTCGCATCGATAGTGAGCGCGCGCAAGGCGCTCAGCATTTCAACCACACCTTCGGGCCAGAATCCGATTTCGACCAAGCGCATCGAATGATCGGTGGGTAACCGATTCGGATGGCTCCGACGTTCCTGGGGAACGCGGAAATCGATCAAGCAATGCAAGTTGAGAGTCGCCAGGCGTGCCAAGTCTTCTTCCGTCAGATCAGCCAGTGAATCTGAACGGTATAGACACCGCCAACGCGTTCGACGCCCTTGCCCCACATCGTAGCCGCCAAGATCACGAAAGTTCACCGCTCCGTCAAATGGCAACCGGCGTTCACCAATTTCTTTCATCGTCACACTCCAAAAATAACCTGCTGCATCCGACATAGGTTTATCAGCGGCTCCACTTGAGAGAAGCGAGACTGGTTCTAAAGGTCTAGCACGAGCAGCGGGCTTTTCGCCCGCGACACACAGACGGTAAGGTATTCCGCGCGCGCGTCGTGATTCAAGACGAGGTCGCGATGATCAACCTCCCCAGCCAGATAGCGCACCTTGCAAGACCCGCAAAGCCCGCTCAGACATGAAGTCGGTATCTCGATGCCATGTTCGGCAAGCACTTCGCCTATCGTCTTGTCATTTGCTACGGTGAAAATCGCGCCGCTACTCGCGATCTTGATTTGAAAGCCGATCGCTAACGCGTTGTCGCCTGTTTCTGCGATCTCCTCACGCGACATGGCTGACTTGGGAGATGCATCGGCTGAAAAATATTCAAAATGCACAGTCCCTGCAGGCCAGTGTTCACAGTTTCGTTTGCAGGCGGCCATAAAGCCTGGCGGCCCGCAATAGTACAAATGAGAATCTTCTTCGTATTCGCGCAGCAACTCTGCAATATTGAGCCCATTCGAAGGGTTGCCGCCATCAAAATGCATAACAACCCGACCCTTGGCCGTGAGTGGTGCGAATTCTTCCCGAAATGCTGCGAATTCGGGCCCCTTGGCGCAATAGTGAAGCGTGTACTCGGCCTTGATTTTTTCCAGGTGATGCACCATCGCTTTCAATGGCGTTACACCAATGCCCCCGGCGATCAGAAGGTGGCTTTTTGCGTCATCAACAAGCGTAAAGTTATTGCGTGGATAGCTCACAGCGACCAGACGCTGAACGTGCACGCGTTCGTGAATCGCAAGGGAACCGCCCCGTCCGTTATCATCCCGCAGCACAGCGATTACATAATGGTGACGCTCAGCGGGATCATTGCACAAGGAATATTGCCGAACTCGGCCATCGCGAAAGTAAAGATCGATATGGGCACCTGCGGTAAACGACGGCAACTCCCCGCCATCTTCACGTGTAAATTCATAGGCATTTATTCCAGTTCCCTGAAACGTTATCTGACGAACCCTAAGCGTCAACGCCGTTTTGGGGTACTTGCCATTCGGATCTAATTGTTCCATATCGTATCTTGCAATTTCAGAATTTCGAGCGGAATCACAGGTGGCAGTAGACGCTAGCCCAGCACGCAGCACACAGCAGCAGACGGGACAGCAGCAGCATCTAGCGCGGCAGATAGTGCCATTTGCCACTGCCATGACAGAATATTTCTGTCATGGCAGCTTCAATCTACCATGCCACCATCGCTACATCATTCCGATTGGACGCAATAAAATTGCCCTTCAGATTTCGCCATGCGCCCGGCGCTTAAACCAGGTTGGCTTCAAGTTCGTCAAGACGTCGCAAGATGGTCGGCTTACGTTGCGCTAATGGCAAGACATAGCATTCCTTCATGATGGCAAATACTTGATGCGCAGCCTTGCGGATCACTTCGCGATCTTTCTCTTTGTCCGCATTGCGTGGAATCTTGAGCGCCGTGTCGGATGTATATCTTGGCAGCGTATCTGAGCCCCCTGCATTAGCCAGTGCACGCGTTGGGTCCGGCGCTGACTTGCCTTCAACAATATCGCGCAAGAGTGAACGGCACATGTAGACGCCCACGTCGGACTTGCCCGGATGCTCAAGTCCATGAATCGCCATCGGACCTTGGCTGACAATTACTTCGTAATCTCCTGGCGCACGTTGCATTTCATCGTAAGTCCGATGGCGAGTTTGACCAATCAGAAAATCAATCTTGTCAACACCGCAAGCTGTTTCATCACCATTGTGATTGGGGTCAATCTCATCATTGAAATGGCGCCATCCGAATGCAATCGAATGCTCATCGTCGACCGGCACCTGCCAGCGCGACATGCCCGGACCGGAATGTCTTTGTGGTGCGGCGGTAACCACTGATGCATTCTGCATCCAGTTGGGGAAGCCCATTTCGGAGATTCGAATCCAGACCTTGTCATCGGACAAGCGCCGTCCGGCGGTGAAGATCAAGCCGTTGTTGTCGTGAGTGGCGTGCCAATCAATGACCGGCATCTCACCGAAGCCGCCTTGAAGTGTTGCGCCCGCTGCGACCTTCGTGTCAACTCCCTGGACCGTCATGTTGTTGTGCAACAGGGCCGTGTGGTAGTGATCAATTTGGTTTTCGTACACCTGCAGCCAGTTGCAATCGAAGATGTTCGAGAACGGAACAAGACGGGTACCCTTAGGCAGGACATAGCCGTCGAATACCGGAAATTCCGGTTGCTGATCAATGGGCCCCATGTAGGTAAAGACAAGACCATCACGCTCAAAGGCCGGGTAAGCGCCCTGACAAACCGTCCCCTTCAATCGGTTATGACTGTCTGTCGGTTCGGCAGGTGCTTCAAGAAGGGTGCCGTCAACCTCGAAATGCCAGCCGTGATAGCAGCAACGGATACCGTGCTCTTGGATGATGCCGAACTCGAGCGAAGCACCACGATGAGCGCATTTACGGTGAAGAACTCCGACTTTGCCGCTGTGATCCCTGAATGCAACCAAATCTTCGTGCATGATTTTGATGGCTTTTGGAACGTCGGTCAGTTCCTGCGAAAGGCAGACCGGCTGCCAGTATCGACGCAGGCATTCACCCATCGGGGTGCTAGGTCCAGATTGCAGTATTTCAAGGTTACTCGGAGGCTTCATCTGCGCATCACGCGCAACATAACCCGCGTAGCGCAGATTGCTTGATGCCGCGCTTTTGGGTGATTGACTTGTTCCCTTGATTCCAGTTTCCATCTTGCTCACAGTAACCTCCATAAATACAGAAAAAAATAGAGCATCGTGTGACGACACCCACGTTTCATTTCGACTCCACTGGGAGTCGCGAAGGAGGTTCAAGCCAACCAACAAGAACCTCTGAACACGGTTAAATTTAACCATCCACGCGAGGTTGGTCTTTGTCTATGAAGGATAGAAATACGCCAAAACCACTATCTTGTTGAGCTAATTTGATCTTGCCCCCGAGAAACGTACTCCATAGCTGAGGTGAAAATTCAGCAATTGGAGATGAGGAATGAGCAAGAGGAAAGACGGACAGCCACGGGGCAAGTAAACCCTGGAATTC
>JAQZBU010000115.1 GCA_029237735.1 Ramlibacter sp.
GTTGAAGAGGATCACGAGGCATGAGAACACGAAAGTCACGCCCATGATCACCGGCGTGTCGTTGCGCAGGATGGCGTCGATCAGCAGCGAGCCGATGCCCGGGATGCGGAAGATCTGCTCGGTGACGATCGCGCCGCCGAAGATGGCCGGCATTTGCAGCGCCACCAGCGTCACCACCGGGATGAGCGCGTTGCGCACCACGTGCTTCATCACGATGTCCCAGTCGGACAAGCCCTTGCTGCGCGCGGTGGTGACGTGGTCCAGCCGGATGACGTCCAGCATCGCCGAGCGCACGTAGCGCGTCCAGCTCGCGCCCTGGAATAGGCCGAGCACCATCACCGGCATGATGGCCTGGCGCAGGTGTTCCCACCACCACTGCCAGCCCGTCGCCGCGATGTCGGCGCGGTAGACGAACGGCAGCCAGTCCAGCTTGATCGAGAACAGCAGGATGAACAGCAGGCCGGTGAAGAACGTGGGCAGGGAGAAGCCGACGAAAGCCAACGCGCTGGCGATGCGGTCGAACCAGGAATAGGGGCGCATGGCCGAGTAGATGCCCACGGGCAGCGCGACCATCAACGCGAGCACCTGGGATGCGCCGATCACCGCCAGCGTCACGGGCACGCGCTGGAGGATGAGGCTGTCCACATCGACGCGGCTGATGAAGGAAAAGCCCCAGTCGCCCCGGAACATGGAGAACAGCCAGCGGAAATAGCGCTGCCAGATCGGATCGTCCAATCCGAATTGCTTGCGCAGGTTGGCCTGCACCTCGGGCGGCACGTTCGGGTTCAGCGCCATTTCGGCGAACGGGTCGCCGGGCGCGAGCGCCAGCACGGTGAAAAGCACCACGCTGATGCCCAGCAGGCTGGGCAGCGCGATCAGCAGGCGCCGCAGGAGATAGGAGCCCACGGCCTAGCAGCGTCCGGTATCTGTCAAGCTTCCCTGTACCAGTTCTGCAGCCCGGAAAAGTCGAGGTCCCAGCCGGTCAGCGCCGTCATCAGCTTGTGGTTGGCGCCGCGTACGCGCGGTCGGCTGATCAGCGGGATGATCGCGTTGTCGCCCACCACGATGTCGTTCATTCGAATGAACATGGCGGCGCGCTTGACCGGGTCCAACTCCGCCTCGGCCTGCGCGTAAACCTTCTCGTACTCGTCGTTGCGCCAGCGCGCGATGTTGCGGCCCTGCCATTTGTTGGCCTTGGAGGAGACCTCATGGGCGCGGTACTGGTCCATGAAGCGCTCGGGGTCGGGCTGGGTCATGGTCGTGGTGTACATCTGCATGTCGCACCAGAATTTGCCGTATGTGTCCGGGTTGGCGACGTCGGACGAGAAGAACACCGACGCCGTGACCGATTTCAGCTCCAGGTCGATGCCCGCCTTCTGGCAGGCCTGCTTGATGACGGCCTGCTCCTTCTGCCGGATGCCGTTGACCGACGTCTGGTAGACGAACTTCATCTTCTTGCCGCCCTTTTCACGGATGCCGTCGGCGCCCTTCTTCCAGCCGGCGGCCTCGAGCAGGGCGTTGGCCTTTTCGACGTTGAACTCCATCTTCGTGTTGGGCGAGCGGAACTTGGCGGGGTTGTTGAGGAAGTTCGCCGTCGCAACGCCAGTGCGCCCGTAGATGAACTGCTGGATGCCGGCCCGGTCGGCCAGCAGCGCCATGGCCTGCCGCACCGCCGGGTCGGTGAAGGCGAAGTGCTTGCTCTTGATGCTGGCGCGCTCGCCCTCGACCTCGGTCCACGGGTCGGTCTGGTTCAGCATGATGAACTCGATGTCACCGCTGGGGATGATGTGGGCCCGGCCCTTGCCGCCCTCTTCCATCCGCTTGAGGACCTCGTCTTCCACCTGCAGGTTCCATGCGTAGTCGTACTCGCCGGTCTGCAGCACGGCGCGAGCCGCCGACGCCGCGTCGCCGCCGCCCTTCATCTCGATCGTGTCGAAGTGCGGCCGGTTCGGCATGTGGTAGTTGGTGTTGATCTCCCCGCGCACCATGTCGCCCGGCTTGAAATCGACGAACTTGTACGGACCAGTGCCCACCGGTTTCAGGTTGTTGGGTGCCTCGCGCGACTTGGCACCGGCATAGGGCCCGAACAGGTGCTTGGGAATGATCATGCCTTCGGCGGCGACGAATGCCGTGGCCCAGAACGGGGTCGCCTTGGCGAAGGTGACGCGGATGGTGTGCGAATCGACCTTCACGACCTGGACGTCCTTGTACACGCCGGAGGTCACGGCTGCAGTGGCCGGATCTTTCGCGTATTCCCAGGTGAAGACGCAATCGTCGGCAGTGAAAGGCTGGCCGTCGTGCCAGGTCACGCCACGCTTGAGCTTCCAGGTCACCGACTTGCCGTCGGCGGACAAGCCGCCGTTCTCGCGCGTCGGGACCTCTGCCGCGAGGATGGGCACCAGGTTGCCGTCCTTGTCCCACGATCCCAGCGGCTCGTAGAAGATGCGCGAGCCTTCCTGGTCCTTGGTGCCGTTGGCGAAGTGCGGCTGCAGGAGCGTCGCGCCCTGCCACCACAACGCCTTGAGCGCGCCGCCGCCGCCCCGCTTGGTCGGCTTGTAGACCTGGGCGGGCTGGGCGTTCGCGACGCCCGCGTGCATCAGCAGCATGGAGGCCATGGGGCCCGTGAGGCCAACGGAAACCAGCCGTTCGATGAATCTTCGGCGTGGGAGTTTGCCCTCGCGCACGTTTTCGATCAGGGCGCGTAGTTCATGTTCATTCATGGCGATGCTCCTCGCAAGTAACGGACCAGAAGTCCCAAGCGGACCATACTAATAGAGCATTGGCGGGGACGGCAAGCGGGGAACCGATACGAGAGGCGTGCCGGTTAGTATGTCGACCCATGCGCCTGCCCAACCTGCTCGCGACACGCCGCGGACGCCTCCTCGCATTCTTCAGCCTGTACATGACGGAGGGCATCCCCTTGGGATTTGCCGCCACGGCAGTCGCCACGCAACTGCGCCGGCAGGGCGTGGGGCCTGCAGAGATCGGGGCCTTCGTCGCCTCGTTCTATCTGCCGTGGGCCTTCAAGTGGGCTTTCGGGCCGTTCGTGGACGTGTTCCGTTCGAAGCGCTTCGGCCACCGGCGCGGCTGGATCCTGCTCACGCAACTCGTCATGGCTGCGACGCTGCTGACGCTGGTGGCGGTGCCGCTGCCCACGGGGCTTGGCATCTTCACGATGATCCTGCTCGTGCACAACACCTTCGGGGCGATCCAGGACGTGGCGATAGATTCGCTGGCCTGCAACACCTTGAGCCCGGACGAACGCGGGCTGGCCAACGGCCTGATGTTCGCGGGCGCGTCCGTGGGCCAGGCAATCGGCGGCAGCGGCGTGCTTTTCCTGATTGGCATCACCGGCTTCCAGTTCACCTTCGTCGCCGTCGCCGCGGCCATCCTCGCCGTCACCGGTTTCATCGTGCTGCCCATGAAGGAAGCGGTGGCGGTAAGCCTGGGCGCCGTGTCGGAGAGCGCGAGCGACGCATGGCGCCGGGCCGGCGCCGAAATGAAGAGCTTCGCGGTGCAATCGTTCCGCTCGTTCATCGGCACGCGCGGTGCGTTTTCGGGCGTGTTCTTCGCGCTGCTGCCGGCCGGCGCCATGTCGCTGGGGTTGGCCCTGCAGTCGAACCTTGCCGTCGAAGTGGGCATGGACGACGACCAGGTCGGCGCGCTCAACCTGTGGACTTCGATTATCTCGGCCGCCTGCATGGTGTTGGGCGGTTGGCTCTCGGACAAGTGGGGGCGCCGCCGCACGCTGTTCGTCTACCTGGCGGGCATGAGCCTGCCTGTGCTGTATCTCATGTTCGTCTTGCAGCAGCATGGCTATGTGATGCCACGCGCGCCGGGCGGTCCGATGCTGCCCGCGCTCATCACCGCGTTGTGGGTTTCGTCGCTGGCGTACGCGGTGTTCCAGGGCCTGATGTACGGCACGCGCTCGGCCATCATCATGGACATCACCAACCCGGCCGTGGCGGCTACGCAGTTCACCGCCTACATGGCCATGATGAACCTGGCCATCGCGATCGCCGCCAGCTGGCAAGGCGCGGCCGTCGAGGCCTGGGGCTACCCGATCACTCTTTTGGTGGACGCGATCACCGGACTCCTTTGCCTGATGCTGCTTCCCCTGCTGAAACGCCAGACCGCGGCGTTCAGCGACGCGCTGGCCGAGGGGCGCGCGCGCAAGTCGTCGCTGGCGCTGGGCGTTTGCTGCCTGGCCTGGCTGCCGTATTGGGCCAACCACGAACTGCTGGGCAAAGGGCAGCCGATGATGGGCACGTTCTTCACGCTGGTGTTCATCGCATCGGCGCTCTTCCTGTTGGCCGGTCGCGAGGTGCTGGGACGCGACGCGGGAGTGTGGCGCCGTGCGGCACTGTGGGTGTCGCCGCTGTTGCTGCTGATGTACGGGCGCTATTGGGTCGACAAGCTCAATGGTGTGCCCGCGCTGCGCAATGCCGCCGAGGTGCTGATGTACGCGGTGCCGCTGGCAGCGGGCATCGTGCTGGTGGCGATGGCGTTCCGTGACTGGCGGACCTTGAACGTCGAGCCGCAGGCGGCGTAGCGTCAGCGCCCGGCTGCCGCGGGCCAGGCGGCAAGCCACGCCGCGCGAACTCGGTATGCCGTAAGGACGGATTGTGGTGTCCTTCTAACGCTAGTAAGCTGCACGGTAAACACCCATACCAGAATGCCCGCCCCACCCAAGGTCATCGCCGCCACGCAACCGGGCTGGGGAGAGGTAAGAGAGGTTCTCTACACCAGCGCGACGACGCGGGTCTTTCGCCCTGGCTCGCCATCGCCTGCCGGACGCACCGTCTGCAAAGAGCATTTAGGGCCCTATGCCTCGCAGCGGCGTGCGCACGAGAGAAACATGCTGGCGAGCCTGACGGGAATCGAAGGCGTCGCGCAGCTCGCACCCGGGATTCATCCAGCAGAGGTCATTGCCTTGCAGGACATCGAAGCGGTCACGCTGGCCCAGGTGCTGCAGGCCGGCCGGTGCGACGTGGCCACTGTCCTTTCGCTGGGGGCGCAGCTGTCCCGCACGCTTGCCGAAGTTCACCATGCCGGCGTGATCCACCGCGATATCAATCCGGCCAACATTCTGGTGTCCAAGACCGGCGCGCCGATGCTGATCGACTTTGACCTGGCCGTGCTGGCCGAAGTGCACATGGCTGTGGCGCAAGAGGGCCAGATCGTGGGCACGCTGGGCTATATGGCGCCCGAGCAGACAGGCCGTACCGGACGGGCGGTGGACCAGCGCGCCGACCTGTATGCACTTGGGGCGTGTTTGTACGAGATGGCCACGGGCCGTCCTCCGTTCGAAGGAAGCGACACGCTGCAGCTGATTCATGACCATTTGGTGCGCGAGCCCGTCGCACCGTCGCAGCTGGATGCGCACGTTCCGCACGGCCTGTCGGACGTCATCCTGCGCCTGCTGGCCAAGGTGCCGGAGCGACGTTTTCAGAGCGCAGAAGGCTTGCTGCATGACCTGGTGCGCCTGGGCGCCGAACAACGGCAGGGCGGCGCCTTTCATCTCGGCGAGCGCGACTTCCCGGCACGGCTGGCGCCGCCGCAACAGCTGGTGGGGCGTGATGCCGAACTGGCGATGCTGCGAGCCGCCTTTGACCACGCACTGAACACCAGTCGACGTACGGTGCTGATCGAAGGCGCGGCGGGCGTGGGCAAGAGCGCGCTGACCAACGAACTCAGGCCCGTGGTCGCAAGTGCGGGCGGCTGGTTCATTCACGGCAAGTTCGACCAGTACCAGAGGGACACGGCCACGGCGGGAGCGCTGACGCAGGCCCTGCGGGCGCTCGGACGCCTGATGTTGGCACAGTCCAGGGACGAGTTGGCTATGCAGCGACAGCGCATCCTGGACGCAGTGGGCCGCAGCGCCAGCCTGATCACGCGACTGGTTCCGGAATTTGCCCTGCTGCTGGGAACCCAGCCCGAGGCGCCGGAGATTGATCCCCGGCAAGCGGAGTTGCAGGTGCATCAGGCCGCGTTGGATCTGCTCGGCGCAATCGCATCAGCCGAGCGGCCGCTGGTCCTTGTGATGGACGATCTGCAGTGGGCCGGGGCACTCCCGCTGCGCTTCTTCGAGCGCGCAATGGGTGACCCCGGGCTGCGGGGGTTGCTGCTAGTGGGCGCCTTGCGGACCGACGAGGTGGATGCGGGCCATGTGATGGCGCCGATGCTGGCGCAGTGGCGCGAGCAAGCCCAGCCACCGTTGCACATCTCGCTGTCCAACCTGACACCTGAGGGCATGGGGACCCTGATAGGGCAGATGCTGCGGCTGCCGCCCGAGCGTGCGAACTCCCTGGCGGGGGCCGTGGGTGCGCTGACGTGCGGCAATCCGTTCGACACGGTGGAGATGATCAACGCCCTGCGCGGGGACGGCATCCTCCGCCTGGGCGAGCAAGGCTGGGGTTGGGACGAGGCGGCCATCCGGCACTACGTTGGTCGGGGCAATGTGGTGGATCTCCTGGCCGCACGCATCGCCCGGCTGCCGGCTGACGCGTGCGAGCTGCTCGAATTCATGAGCTGCCTGGGCAATGCGGTTGAGTGCAGGCTGCTGGGCGCAGCCACCGGACTGAACGAGGACGACCTGCGGGAGCGGCTGCGCGCCCCGCTGAAAGACGGACTGCTCGTGGCCGACCAGACCGGCGGCCAGGACAGCGTGCAGTTTCGCCATGACCGGGTGCAGCAAGCGGTGCTAGGTGGTATGGACGAGGCGCAGCGGGCCCAGCGGCAGCTGGCCATGGCGCGGCGGCTCGCGGGCGATCCCGCGTTTGTGCGCGATGCGGCCCAACAGTACCTGGCCTGCACCGCCTCGCTGCACCAGCAGGGGGACCGCGACGAACAGCGCCGCGCGGCGCTGCTCTTTCACGCCTTGGCACAGAAGCTGTCCAGCACGGCAACCTACTTGCTGGCCGAACGCTACCTGGCGGCGGCCGCCGGGTTGCTGGCCGCCATTGACGATTCGGCCGACGCAGCGCTACGCCGGGCAATTGATGCAGCACGCCATGCGGCGCTGTACAGCCTTGGTCGTTTGGAAGAGTCTGACCCGATTTATGCCTCGATGCAGGCGTGCATAGCCGATCCGCTTGAGCTGGTGGAACCGACGTGCCTGCAGATGCGAAGCCTGAACATGCGCGGGCAAATGGACCAAGCCAAGATGCTGGGCCTGAGTCTGCTAAGGCAACTCGGGCTGGACGCGCCACCGGACTATATCGCCCCTGATACGGAGCAGCGGCTGGATGGGCTGGCGGCCTGGGTCAGGCAGGACAGCCAGCTGGATCATTCGAAACGAGTTCAGATTCGAGACCCTCGCCTGCTGGCAATTGCCAAGCTCTTGAGTCGAACAGGGAGGTCTGCTTCAGTGCAATTGCACACGAGTGTGACGATGTGGTTGATGCTGGAGAGCCAGCGCCTGTGGGCCGAACACGGACCCTGCCCGGAGTTGGTAGCCAGCCTGGGCCGCTTGGGCGGCATGCTGATCAGCTTGCGGGAAGATTTCCAAACCGCCTTCGCTATCACTCGTCATGTGTTGACCGTCGGAGAATCGCTGGGCTACGAGCCGCAGACATCGGAAGCACGATTTATCTTCGTCAGTTATGCGTGCCACTGGTTCGAGCCGCTGGAAGACGTGAAGCGACATGTGCAGCTTGCCTACGAAGGCGTGCTGGCCGGCGGTGATGTTTCCTACGCGGGCTATGTCCACATCGTAGTGAGCACGACCTTCCTGGAAATCGCGCCTAACCTCGATGCTGCGGCTGCCGAGGTCGAGGCGGGCATAGCCCTGTGCCAGCGCACCGGCAACGTGCATGCCGCCGCGCAGCACACCTGCGAGCGCCAATTGGTCCGCGCCCTGCGCGGGCAGACCCGCGCAGCCGACAGCTTCGACGATGTGCAGTTCAACGAACACGAGTTCCTCGCCACCATGGGCAGCTTGCCCTACGTGGAGCTCATGTACTTTGCGCGGCGTGAGCTGCACGCGCTGCTGCTGGGTGACTTCCGCTCGCTGAGACAGAACGCCGTCAGCGCGATGTCGCGGCGCAGTGGCAGCCCGGGCTTCCACAGGGTCTTGCACGCCCATTTTCTTTGCGCGATGGCACGGGCCTGGGAGGTGCAAAGCGAAGCATCCATCGACCCCGCGCCTCTGCTAGCCGAACTGGACGCCTGCCGCACCTGGCTGGCCGCCCGCGCGGCGGACCAGCCCTACAACTTCTTGCACCTGCTGCGCCTGGTGGAAGCCGAACAGGCCTGGGCGCTTGGCGACTTCTGGAAGGCGGCCACAAGTTTCGATGACGCCGTGGCTGAGGCCAATAGCCGCCAGCGGCCTTGGCACAGGGCTCTGATCACGGAACGAGCGGGGGTGTTCCAGCTCACGCACGGCCTGGGCCAAACGGGCCGTAAGTTGCTCGCGGACGCACGCGATCAATACGAAACTTGGGGGGCAACGGCGAAGGTGGCTCAGATGCAGGCTAAACATGCGTTCCTGCAGACGCGGGCACCAAGCCACAAAGAGTCATACCGGGGTTCGGGTGCGAGCCACCCTGTTGCAGGCAGCGGAGGCTTCTCGTCCGACGTGCTGGACCTGATGGGTGTGCTGCGTGCCTCGCAGGCCTTGAGCTCGGAGACCAGCCTGGATCGGCTCACGGCCCGCGTCAGCGACGTGCTGGCCGCCCTGAGCGGCGCCACCAAGGTGCTGCTGCTCTCCTGGAACGAAGCTCAATGGTGGCTGCTGCGGGCCGCACCCGGCGAAGCATCGATCCCCTTAGGTGAGGCCACCGAACGGGGGCTGCTGCCCCGCTCGGTGTTCGCCTATGCCGAACGCACCGGCGAAGCCCTGATCGTGGACGACGCACCCGGCGACGACCGCTTCGCGCGCGACCCGTACTTTGCGCGCCAGACTCATTGCTCCTTGCTGCTGGTGCCCATCGCCACCCAGGGAACGACACGCGCCATGGTGTACCTGGAGAACCGCGAGGGCCGCGCCGCCTTCAACGCGCAGCGGCTGGAGGCGGTGATGCTCATCGCGGGGCAGTTGGCCGTCTCTCTGGCCAACGCACAACTCTACGAAAGCATGGAGCAGCGGGTGCACGCGCGCACCAGCGAGCTCCAGGAAACCCAAGCCCAGCTCGTGACCACCGCGCGGCAAGCGGGCAAGGCGGAGATCGCCAACAATGTGCTGCACAACGTGGGCAACGTTCTGAACAGCATCAACGTCTCGGCCAGCATCGTGCGCCGCACCATCGACAACTCCAGGATCGAGGGACTCACTCGCGCGGTCGACCTGATTAACGAGCACCAGCACGACCTGCCCGACTTCCTGAGCGCGGACCCGCGCGGCAAGGCGCTGCGGCCTTACCTGAACGAGCTGGTGGGCGCGCTTCGATCGGAGCGGCAAGACGCATTAGGCGATCTGGACCGGCTTACGCGCAGCGTGGATCACATCACCTACGTGGTGGCCACGCAGCAGTCGCACGCGGGGCCCTCCAGCGTGCTTGAGATGGCGCAGCCCCAGGAGTTGCTGGACGAGGCTTTGCATTTGAGCGCGGACGCGATCCAGAGACACCACGTGAGGGTGCTGTGCCAGTACGGCGACGTCCCGGCCAGTGCACTGGACAAGCAGCGGCTGGTGCAGATCCTGGTGAACCTGATCGCCAACGCTGCGCAAGCGATGGGAAATGTGCCCGAGCCATCGCGCCGGCTCACGCTGGGCACCAGCCTCGTGCAAAGCGAGGGCGGCGAGCGCTTGCGCATCACGGTGCGCGACGAGGGTGAAGGCATCGCGCCGGAGAACCTCACGAGCATCTTCGCCCACGGCTTCACCACCCGCAAGAGCGGCCATGGCTTCGGCCTGCACAGCAGTGCCTTGGCAGCCATGGAAATGGGCGGCAAGCTCACCGTGCAAAGCGACGGGCCCGGGCTGGGGGCGGTGTTCACGCTGGAAATGCCGATCAACCGCACGGGTTTGGGCTGAGGCTGTCCACCGGCAATTAGGTGCGATCATCAGGAATCGCAGATTTCAGCGGACTGAAGCAGGAAAGCACCCACCCATGAGCAAGGAAGTCATCTACATCCATCATGTCCAGTTCGGCGATTGCGACCCCGCACGCATCGTCTGGTTCCCCAATTTCTTCCGCTGGATCGACGCGGCTTCGCGGCACTTCTTCGCCGAATGCGGCGTGCCGCCATGGTACGAGACCGAACGCACGACGGGCATGCTCGGCACGCCGCTGGTGGACACTCATGCGCGGTTCGTCAAGACGGCGAGCTACCCGGACGTCCTGAACATCCACACGTCGATCCCCGAGTGGCGCACCAAAAGCTTCGTACAGCGCCATCGCGTGCTGCGACCCGCCAGCGGCGACCTGATCATGGAATGCGACGAGATCCGCATCTTCGCGGCGCGACGCGGGGACGACCCGAAGGCGATCCATGCGGTGCCGATCCCGGAGGACATCCGGCGGCTTTGCTCCTGACTTCGGGAAGGTCATCCCGGGCTCGACCTGGCAGTGGCCACCGGCCAGCTTCCCGTACAACGGGCAGAATCTCGAATTGACGATGAGCCTGCGTTACTGGGCGCCCATTGCTTTTCGTTCAGCGGCGCACAACCCTACGTTCCGACACTGCGCACGAACGACAACCGCTGCGACGGCGTGAACCCCGCGTCCTGGAAGAACCCGAGCAAGGCCAGGTCCGCCGTCTGCACGACGGTTTCCATGCGCTCCACCTGGAGCGCCGAAAGGTTCGCCGCCAGCTGCGCCAGCATGGCGTGGCCCAGCCCGCGATGCGCATAGTCGGGGTCGATGCCGATCGTGTCCACCACGGCGACGGGTTCGGTGCGGCCGAAGTCGCCCAGGTCGGCGCGTGCCATCAGGTAGCCGACGATCGCGCCGTCGAGCCGCGCGGCCAGCGAAACGCGGATCGCCGAATCATGCATCGCCTCGGCGAGCCGGGCGGCGATGTAGTCGCCACGGTCGCGGCCGGTGATCGCGCGGTCGATGCGCACGATCTCCTGCAGGTCGGCCGGCGTCATGGGGCGCACTTCCGCGGCGTCCCGCGCGAGGCGCTCGAAATCGTTGGCTTCGGGCGAGCCGAAGTTCACTTCGTGGCCCGGGCCCTCGCCGTCCGGCAACGTGATGGACTCGTTCGCTTTCTGGCTGCCTTCCGGGCTCACGGCCATGCCGAGGATCACGTCGGGGGCCAGGTCGAATCCGACGGCCGACAGCCATTGCAGCATCTCGGCGTCGCGCCAGCGTGCGGCCGTGCGGAACTCCGTGACCTTGTGGCGCACCGCCCACTGCGCGAGCGCGTCGAACAGCTGGCGCCCGCCGCCCATGCGCCGCGCGCCCGTGCGCATGCCGACCATTTCCAGGCGCAGCCCGCGCTCGCTGCGGCCGAACTCGCCCTCCAGCACCCGCGCGAGGATGTAGCCGGCGAGGCCGCCGTCGTCGCAGACAGCGAACTGCGCGTGCAGCGCGGGCTCGCGCAGGGCCGAGGCCAGCCGGCGCTCGACATACGCGCGGCGCGACCGGCCTTCCAGGGCCGCGTCGATGGCGACGACCAGAGGCAGGTCGTCCGGGCCGAGCGGGCGGATCGTGAGCGTTGCGCCCGGGGTGTCCAGTGTCATGGCAATGCCTTTCTTGTCGTCAGAGGCTCGCGTAGCCGAAGGCCAGCTCGCGGTCGGTTTCCTCGTCGAGCAGGTCGGCGAGCAATGGCAGCAGCGCCATGGTTTCTTTCTGGATGTGCGCCACCTGCCGCTCCACCCCGCCGCCACGGCGCGCGCCAACGGCAGCAGTTCGGCTGCGACTTCGCGGATCGCCTCGTGCTCTTCGACCAGCAGCGCCGCCATGTCGCCGTCACCGGCGTCGGACATCAGCGGGAAGAGCGACTCCTCCTCGAACCGGAAGTGGCGCTCGATGTCCTGTTCCAGCGCGCGCGCGAACTGGCCGACGAGGCCCGCGAGGGCTTCGTCATAGCGTGGCGCACGGCCCAGCGCCTGTTCGACCTTGCCCAGCAGGTCGAGATTGGCACGGTGCTCCTCGTGCAGGACGCGGCAGACCTGGCCCTCGAAATTCATGGCTGTAACCCCAAAATTGGTATCGGAGTACCAGAATAGCACCGCCGCGGCGGCGGACCTTGAGCTAGCTCAAAGGCGGCTGCCGTCGCATCCGATGCAACACCACCACGAAGAACCAGGCAAATGCCCCTGCGCCCACGGCTCCGGAGGCGGCGCCGGCCCTCACCAGCCAGGCGTTGTCCAGCACGGCCGCCAAGCCCAGCAGTGCCAGCGCGGCGACGTGGCAGGCGAAATGCACGCGTAGCGCGCCATCGTGCGTGAGTGACGATGGCGTGCGGGCGCGCCGACCGCTGCCGCCCGCGTGCATCGCGGCAAGAAAGGGCAGGATGCGCTGCAGCATGCCCAGCAGCAGGCTGAGCAGCCACACCCCGATGAGGCACAGGCCGAACAGGGTTGCCAGCCGGGTGAATGGAAGTTCCAGCACGAGCGCCCACGCCAGGCCAAGGCTGGCGGCCAGGCCGCCCCAGCCGATCTTCACCAGCGTGAACGAGCGCCCCAGATCGCCGCGCATGCCGTTTCGCAGCGTCCGAAGCATCAACCGCAGGTGCAGCGCGGCCGCAACGCTGCCTGTCAGCAAGGCGAGGATGCGCAAGGCGAATGCCGCCTCGGTGAACAGCACGGCCGATGCAGCCAGCACGAGCGCTGCCAACGCCAGGCCCCAGGAAGACAGTTGCTCCCGCTCCCCCGGCCGGTCGGCAATCGCGAACATCGGCACCAGGATGTACGAGAGCCCCAGCACCAGCATGCCCATGAAGCCGTACGGCGCCCACACGGCATGCACGGCGAGCACCGCGTCACGGCTGGGCGCGGGCAGGCCGAGCCAGGTGGCGGCGAGCGACAAGGCGCTGGCCAGCACAACGAGCAACGCAACCAGCGCCGCCCAGCCGTGCGCGACAACGCCGGGCATGCCTCGCGCGCCAAGAAGGTTGCGAAACATGAGCGCAGCCCACGCGAGGAATGCGAGCGTCACGGCAACCGCGCCGACCGCGAGCCATCCGGGCCGCGCGAAACCCATGCCCAAGGCCAGCACGGCGACGCCGCCGGTATAGGGCCACCATAACGCGCCCAGCAAGCGGTGGCCAGGCGCGGGCTGGCGCGTTGCGACGGGCAACAGTTGCGCGCCGGCACCCAACGCCGCCATACCCAGCACGCCCAATGTCACGAGGTGCAGCGATGCCAGCGGCCAGCCCAACGCGCCAGGCGCGGCGGGCCACACCTCGGCGCCCGCCGCCAGCGCGAGCCATGCGAAAAAGTGGAACACCACCGCCGCGCCGAAGAACCGGAAAGGAACCGAGGCTGGCAGCAACCGGCTCTTCGCGCCGCCGAGGAACGCGCCGCTCGCGGTCACACCGACCGCCGCAGCCGCAGCCTCACCTCGCCCGCCCCGCCCTCGACGTGCTCGGCCTCCCAGCCGATTTGCGCGAGCTCGGGGTAAAGCATGACGGGGTCCCGGTCGAGGTGGGCGATCACACAGGCCTCATCGCCCCGCGAGCGCAACAGGCGCAGGATGGCGACCAGCGGATCCGGCGGGGCGAGGCCGCGCACGTCGATGTGCGTTTCGCCTGCCTCGCTCCATTGCCGCGCAACGGGAGTACCTGTCATTCGGAGATGGTAGCGCGCGATTCCGTGCGGGGTTGTGCTGCCCTGAGCGCTTGCCGCCATTCGGCGCGCGTCAGGACGAAGTCCCTGATCGCGGCGGCCTGGTCCTCTCGGGCTTCGGCAAGGATGAACCGCCACCGGCCTTCCATCCACAACTGCTCGATGGCACTTGGGGAGAGGGCCGGGTCCACCACGACCGCCACACCGCCTGCACGCGCTACACCCAGGCACGCCACGATGGCTTCAGCGTGGCGCGTCAGCGCGATGGCCACGCGTTCTCCGGGTTCGACACCGCAGTCGCGCCACACGCCCGCGGCACGCGCCATCGCCAACCGCAGTTCGGCGTGCAGGGCACTTGCGACACGTCGCTGCGTGACTGTGTTGGCTTCGTCGCCGCGCCGCCGTTGCTGGAGTTCGCCCTGTTCGGTGTTCATGTTCGTTGATCTCCTTGCGCCAGGCCCGTCATCTTCACCAGCGCGTCTTCGCGGCCGGCAAAGCGCCAGCCTCCGGTTTCGGTGCCGACGAACAGGTCAGCCGGGCAGAACGCGCCATCTCGGAAGTTCTCGGCCTGGGCCACTGGCCTGGCGAGGTATCCCAAGGCCAGCGTCGGCACGCGGATGCAAAGGCGCGTGGGGATTCCGGCAGCCGCCGCCTGCGCGTCCAGCGGTCGCACCTCGACGCCGGGCGAAGGCCGCAGGCCGTCCTCGCCCGCCTCTGCCGTGAGCACCAGCACCTGCGTTTCCGACGTGCCGTAGCCGTCGACCAGGCGCAGGCCCGTGGCATCGCGCCAGGCCTTCCGCAGGCTCGGCGGCAACGACTCCCCCGCCGAGACGCAGCGCCTCACGCCACCAGCCGCGATCGCGGGCGCGAGACCCGCCTGCAGCAGGTTGCGGTACAGCGAAGGCACGCTGAAGAACACGCTCGGCCGCATGCGCGCCACTGTCTCCGCCACGGATGCGGCCGTGGGCCATTGCGGATCGAGAATGATCGTGGAGCCGATCTTCAAGCCCGCGAAGAGGCTGTTGGCCTGCGGGTACGAGAAGAAGAGCCGGGGCGTCGCGAACAGGCGGTCCGAGGCCATGACGCCCAGGCGCTCGCGCGGGATGCGCTCGATTTCGCGCGCGAAGCCATGCCGATGCACCACGGCCTTGGGCTTGCCGGAAGTGCCCGACGAGTGGCACCAGAACGCCGGCGTGTTTTCGTGGACGGACACGGGCTCGACTGCCGGTGCGAGTGCGATTGCCTTGCGGGCATCCTCCACTGTGACGACACGGTCCTTCCACGGCGGCGGTGTGTCGTCGGCATTTTCGGCCAGGATGATGCTGAAGCCGGCTTCGTCAAGGATGTAATGCCAATCGGCGGCGGCCAGGTGCGGGTTCACGCCGACTGCGATGCCACCAGCCCAGATCGCGCCGAGGAAGGCGACCACCCAGTCGAAGCCGTCCGGCAGTTTCACGGCGACACGATCGCCGGGGCGCAGGCCCCGTTGACGCCAGGCGCCCGCCGCACGCGCGACACGCGCTCGCAATTCGCGATAGTCGAGGTGCTCCGTTCCGCATGCAAGCGCGATGCGCGCCGGGTCGGCCTGCGCCAGCAGGAGCTGGGCCGCGTTGATGAACACCGCACCGGGCTTCGGCTGTGACGCATCGGGTTGCACCGAGGGGGCGGTGCGCCGGGCCACGCGCTCGCGCCACAGACGGAACTCCGCACTCAGCGTCTGCGCGTGTTCGTGCTCTTCGGCGGCCAATTGCAGGCACTGGCGCTGGTCAGCCGATCCCGCGCGGGCACGTGCCGCGCGCGCGAGGAAGAAGCCGGCCGCGCGGTGCTCGGCTGCGATGGCGATCCGAAACAGGTTGCCCGGCTCGCTCGGGCGGCTCTCCACCCCGGCGAACAGCGCGGCCAACTCGGTGCCGAAGACATCCGGCGTCGGCGGAATCTCGAGGATGTGGTGGCGCCGCGCGAGCGCCTCCATGTGCTGGCCCTCCATCGCGGCGAAGCGCCGGAAGAGCGCACGCGTGTTGTCGTCGGTCGCTTCGACGGCGGCGCGCTGGTAGAAGGCGCGTCCGCCGAGCTCGATCTCGAAGGCTGTGCGCACTGCCGCGATCGCGGCGGTGTCGGAGCTCGGGTCCATGTTGGATTGGCTGAGGCTCAGCTCGCCGCCGCACTTGGGGCAGCGCCCGTAGGGGAATGCAAAGGCCACGCTGTCCTCGCCGCATTCGCGGCAATGCCATTGGGCCCAGGCGGCCGCGCAGCACAACACGTCGGCGCCGTCGTGGTCGGTGCGGGGCTGCCCGCAGTGCGGGCAGATCATGCTGCCCTCGTGATGGCGCCGGGTCATGATCACCGGTCGTACTGGCGGATCAGCCCGCGCGCATCCTCGAGCAGCGCGGCGCCATTGGCGCCCTTGGCCGACACTTCCTTGACCCAGAGCTCGTCGATCTCGGCGGTGGCCTTGGTCCAGCGCGCCAGCTCCTCCGGCGAGAGCACGAAGACCTGGTTGCCGCGGTCGGTCGCGAGCTTGTGAAATGGCACCACCACGGCGTCGAACTTCTCGCCGGCCAAGGCCGACATCTGCACGCCGCTGTTGTTGTCGATGACCTTCTTCAGGTCCGCGGGCAGGCTGTCGTACTTCGCCTGGTTCATCACGAAGGCGAAGATCGAGTTCGCGAACTTGGGCTGGCCCTGCCCCACGTCGAGGTGGCTCTTCGCGATCTCCTGCAGCTTCGCCGCGGGCACGCCCTCCCACGGGACCATGGCGCCGTCGATCACGCCCTTGGCCATGGACTCGGGAACCGCCGGCAGCGGCATCTGCACGGGGGCAGCGCCCAGCGCGGCAAGCATCCGCGAGTTGAGCCGCGTGGCCGCGCGGATCTTCAGGCCCTTGAGGTCCTCGAGCGTTTTCACGCCCTTGGCGCTGGTCATATGAAAGGAGGAGCCGTCGTTGGTGTGCAGCCAGAGCGGCCTCGTGCCCGCGAACTCGTCCAGCGCGTTCTTCTGCACGTACTGCCAGTAGGCCTGGCTGGAGCCCCGGGCGCTGCGCGTGAGGAACGGCAGCTCGAACACTTCGCTCTTGACGAAGCGGCCCGCCGAGTAGGTCGGCAGCGTCCAGACGATGTCCGCCACCCCGTCGCGGGCCTGGTCGAACAGCTGGGCCGGCGTGCCGCCGAGTTGCATCGACGGGTAGATCTGGCACTTGAGCCGGTCACCCGAGTCCTTGGCGACCTTGTCGCACCAGGGCTCGATGATGTTCTTCTGCGCGTTCGACGTCGCGGGAAGGAAGTGGTGCACTTTGAGCACCACCTGCTGCGCCAGCGCGGGCGCGAGCGCGAAGGCCGCGAAAGCCGCGGCGGCGGCTATACGGAATGCGTGGAGGGCGGGTCGGATCGGCATGGCGATGTCTCCTTGTGGATGGAAAGTTCGTGGGTGGGTGTCATGTACTGAAGGTGCGCACCAGCACCAGCGAAATGGCGGGGACGAACAGCAGCAGCGTGATGCGCGCCAGGTCCGAGAGCAGGAACGGCACCACGCCCTTGAAGGTTTCGGTCAGCGGCACGTTGCGGGCCAGCCGGTTGATGATGTAGACATTCATCCCCACGGGAGGGTGCACCAGGCCGATCTCGACCACCATCAACGCGAGGATGCCGAACCAGATCGACTTGTCGGTCTGCCCGAGCCCCCAGAAGTCCAGCCCCATCACCACCGGGTAGAAGACCGGGATGGTGAGCAGGATCATCGCCAGAGAATCCATCACGCAGCCGAGCAGCACGTAGGTCAGCAGGATGGCGACCATCACCAGCAGCGGCGGAAAGCCGCTCTGCTGGACCCAGGCCGCGAGCTCGCCCGGCATCTGCGACAGCGCCAGCGCGGTATTGAGCTGGTCGGCGCCGAGCAGCACTAGGAAGATCATGGCCGTCGTCTGGGCGGTGCCCAGGCCCACGGCCCACAGCCCGCGCCAGCGCATGCCGCCGCCGATGGCCAGCAGCCCGCAGGCCGCGGCGCCGATGGCCGCCGCCTCGGTCGGGTTGGCCCAGCCGCCGTAGATGCCGACGATGACCACCACGAACACCGCCAGCACGGGCAACACCACCACCAGGGCCTTGACCCGCTCCGCCCAGCCGGCGCGCGCGCCCGCGGGGCCGAGCAATGGCTTCCACGCCACCAGCAGCTGGATCACCACCATGTAGCCCACCATCGCGATCAGCCCGGGAACGATCGCCGCCATGAACAGCTTGCCGATCGATTCCTGCGTGAGGATGGCGTAGATCACCAGCGGCACCGAGGGCGGGATCATGATGCCCAGCGTCCCGCCCGCGGCCAGCGCGCCGGTGGCCAGCGCCCCGGAGTACTTGGCGCGATCGAGTTCGGGCAGCGCCACCTGGCCCATGGTCGCCGCCGTGGCCAGCGATGAGCCGCAGATCGCGCCGAAGGCGGCGCACGCGCCGACCGCGGCCATGGCGATGCCGCCGGGCCAGTGGCCCATGAACGCCTTGACGAACCGGAACAGCGAGCGGGACAGGCCGCCGTGGGTGGCGAACTGCCCCATCAGCAGGAACAGCGGGATCACGACCAGGTCGTAGTTCGACAGCCGCGCATAGGCGAGGTTCTTCAGCGAGTTGAGCAAGGGCGCCAACTCGCCCCCGGTGAACGCGACGTAGCCCCCCGCGCCGACCATGAACATCGCCACGCCGATCGGCACGCGCACCACCAGCAGCACCATGAGGATGCCAAACAGCACCAGCCCGGACTGGATCCCTGTCATGGCAAACCCCTTCGCACCGCGCGGCGCACGTGCCACACCGCCATGTAGAAGCCGGCCAGCGCCAGCAGCACGAAGCCCGGCACCATCAGCGCCTCGCCGATCCACAGCGGCAGGCCCAGGATCATGGACGTTTCCCCCGCGGTGCGCAGCATCGCCGCGCCGGCGCCGGTGCGCCACGCGATCAGCGCGCCGAACAGCCCGACGAGCAGCGAGCCGATGGCGTCCAGGCTGTGGATCGCGCGCCACGGCAGCCGGTCGGTGAAGAAATCCACCTTCACGTCGCCGCGGATCAGGTGGCAATACGCGAAGAAACTTGCCGCCGCGAACGCCGAGCACATCTGCAGCAACTCGACGTCACCCGGCACCGGGGCCGACCACAACTTGCGCCCCGTGATGGAAACGACGGACATGACGACCAGCCCGGTGAACACCAGCGCGCCGGCCACGGCGGCCGTCTTGCA
>JAQZBU010000116.1 GCA_029237735.1 Ramlibacter sp.
TCTTCTGCGCCTGCCGCAGCTGCCGCTCGAGTTCGCCGCGCCGCTGCTCGGCCGCCGCGCGCTCGGTGGCATCCCGCACGGCATACAGCACATGAGGCCGGCCCCGGTACATCATCGGCGTGGCACGCACCTCCACCGGCAGGGTCGACCCGTCCTTGCGCGTCGCGGTCACCTCGAAGCGCACTTCCTTGCCGGCCAGCACGGCATCGTGCTGCTTGCGGTGGCGCTGGCGGATCTCGGGGTCCGCCTGGGTCAGCACTGTGTCCGCGGCCATGACTTCCTCGCGGGAGTAGCCGCTCATGGTCGTGTAGGCGGGGTTGACTTCGACGGCGCGGAAGTTTTCGTCGCGCAGCACCAGCGCGTCGGCGGAGGCGTTGAAGATCGCGCGGTACTGCTCCTCGCTGGCGCGCAGCGCGAGCTCCGCGCGTTTCGCCTGGGTGATGTCGCGGCCGATGTACAGCACGTGCGGCTGCCCGCGGTGTTGTATGGGCACGCCGCGCAGCTCCAGATGCCAGCGTTGTCCGTCGCGCCGCACCAGCTCGGTGTCGATGCCGACGGGCTGGCCGGCCAGGGCTTTTTCGTGCAACGCGCGGATCTCGGCGGCGATCTCCGGCGGGTTCGCGAGGACCCGGTTCACGCCCAGTACTTCATCGCGCCGGAAGCCGCTCATCCTTTCGTACGTCGCGTTGACGTCGACGATGCTGAAGTCTGCGGCGCGCAGCACCAGCGCGTCGGCCGAGGCGTTGAAGATCGCACGGTATTGTTCTTCGCTGTCGCGAAGCGCCCTGTCCGCCCGCCGGCGCTCGGTGATATCGCGCAGGTGCCCGACGAAGATGCTGCCTTCGGGCACTTCCGCGACGCCGATGGCCAGCTCGACCGGAATTTCCGTGCCGTCGGCTCGCAGCGCCATGGTCTCCACCAGCCGGCCCACCATCGGGCCATTCGCATGCAAGCGGAAGTTCTTCACCCCCTGCAGATGCGCGGCGCGGTAGCGTTCGGGCAGAAGTATCTCCGCCATCGGCCGCCCCAGCACGTCGGCGCGCCTGTAGCCGAGCACCCGTTCGGCTGCGGCGTTGAATTCGACGAGGCGGCCTTCGCTGTCCATGCCGACCACGCAGTCGAAAGCGGCCTCGACGGTGGCGCGCAGGCGGGCCTCGCTGCGCTGCAACTCCCGTTCGCGACGTCGCCGTTCACTGATGTCCCGCACGACCGCCAAGGCGTGCCTCTGGCCCCGCTGCACGAAAGGCATCACCCGCAGGTCCGCGTCGAATCCGCTGCCGTCCGGGCGCAGCACGATGGTCTCGATGTGCGTAGTCTCTCCGGCGATAGCGCGGCGCACGATGTCCTGGCGCTGCGATACATATTCGGCGGGCATGCTGCGCGGATAGCCCCGGCCGACGATCTCGTCTCGCCGGTAGCCGTACAGCGCGAGCCCGGCGGGGTTCACGTCCACCACGCGGAGGTTTTCGTCCCACATGAACAGGGCATCCAGCGAGCTCTCGAAGATCGCCCTGTACTGCTCCTCGCGCATGCGCAGGTCTTCCAGCGCCTGCTTCTGGGCCGTGATTTCGCGCAGGAAAGCCAGGATGTGCGGCCGGCCGTCGATCATCGCCGGGTACAGCCGAACTTCGTCCCAGTGCAGGCTGCCGTCCTTGTTGCGCCTGTGCCATTCGAAGGGCGGGCAACGGCCGAGCTTGGCCTGGCGGATGCGGCGCAGCGCATTCTTGGCGGTGAAGGGCTCGATGCCCGAGCTCACTTGGCCCAACGAGGCCATCTTCAGCTCGCCCAGCGTGTAGCCAAGGCTCCGGCAGGCCTTGGTGTTCGCGTCCAGTACGCGCCCGCTGTCCCAATCGTGGATGAAGATCGCGTCTTCCGAGGCCTCGAAGATCGCGCGGTAACTGGCCTCGGAATGCCGCAAGGCTTCGCTCGCCTTCAGTCGTTCGATCTCCGCCGCGGCGCGCATCGCGAAGATCTTGAGCATTGCTTCCACCCGGTCCACCTGCCCCAGCACCCTGCGTGACGCCACCGACACCACGCCCAGCGGGGTGCCGTCAAGCGCCTCCAGCGGGTGCCCGGCATAGCTCTGCGCGCACTGGGCGCGCGCGTCCTCGTCGTCGGGGAAGAGCGCTTGCAAGCGTTCCGGGTACGCGCGGAACGCCTGGCCCAACACGGTTTCGCAGGGCGTGCCTGCGATGGGATACTTGATGTCGCGCAGCATCTGGCCGTCGTAGTACATGGCCAGGATTCGCAGCGACTTCGGATCGGCCGCTTCATGCCGCGCGATGAAAGCCACCTCCACATGCAAGATCGTGGCCAACAGCCGCACCAGATCGTCGAACACGCTGGCGCTGCGCGAACCCGACACCGCCAGGGCGACGGCCTTGAGTACGTCGTCGGTGCGGGTGCCCTCGACATCGGCGGCCGCCGGGGCGTCTACGCTGAGCAGTGAGTTGGCAGGGCTCATGGGTGCAGTCTACGGCTGCAAGCCAGCGCGCGCAGGGTCATTTCCTGGCGGATACACGCCGGATACATGGCGGTTGCAAGAGCGATGGCGGATCACATGGACGCAACGAGGAAAGGCTTGCGCGAAGCCGGCGCGATACCTGCGGGCCCGATCCTTTCACCCTCCAGCCAAAGCCTCTTCCACCAGGAGCACCGCCATGTCCACCGTTCATTACCTCTCGGCCGCACGGCCATCGCCTGTCTTCGAGCACGTCGTCGCGCTGCACTGCAGCGGCAGCAGCGGCCGGCAGTGGGACGCCTATGTCGAACGGCTGCCGGCCGGGTTGCGGCTCACGGCGCCGGATCTGATGGGCAGCGGCCGCGAACCGGCCTGGGCGCCAGGCACTCCGGTGACCCTCGAAGTGGAGGCGAGGAGGGTACTTGCCGCATTCCCGGGGGATGGCGCCCCGGTGCACCTGATCGGCCACTCCTATGGCGGCGCGGTGGCGTTGGAGATCGCGATGCGGTGGCCGCACAAAGTCCGCACGCTCACGTTGTACGAACCCGTGCGGTTTGCCCTGCTGGACAATGATGAAACGGCAGGCGTCAGGCAGTTGATCATGGATGCCGGCATCCGAATCGTCCAGCTTGTGAACGAGGGGCGCCTGCACGAATCCGCGGAGATGTTCGTGGACTACTGGTCCGGGCGGGGAGCCTGGGACAAAGTGCCAGCACCACGCCGGCAAATGTTCGCCGACCGCATGCAGAAAGTGGCCGCCGAATTCGACGCGCTTTTCGGCGACGCCGTGCCGGCAGAGGCGTATGGGCAACTCACGATGCCGGTGCGATTGATCGCCGGCATGCGCTCGCCCTTGCCCGCGCGCAAGGTGGTCGAACAACTCGCCATGCGATGCAGGCATGCGGCCGTGGTCCACCTGGCCGGGTTGGGCCACATGGGGCCGGTGACGCATCCCGCGCGGGTTGCGGCGCACCTGTCGATGCGCGCTTTCACGCAGCCTCTTGCAGAAGCCGCCTGAAAGCCGATCCGGCAGCTCATCCGCCGCGCGGGCCCCTCGTCGCCCCCGCGTTTTCTCCTTTGACGGAACGCATGGATGCCTCTATATTGGCTCCTTGCTTTCGCAACGTGCTTTCATATGATGTTAAACGAACACGCATAGGAGACGACATGAGCAAACCCGTTTTCGGTATCGGCCGCCGCGCCGCAGTTGCTTCCCTCGCGCTGACTGCTCTGGGGTTGCCCGCGGTGGCCCAGCAGCAGGCCATCACACTGCACGGCGCGGTGCAGTTCAACGACGACCACGCGTTCAACAAGTCGCTCCTGAAGTTCGAGGAGCTGGTCAAGAAGTACTACGGCAAGCCGATCAACTTCGTGCTGCATCGCAACAGCGAACTGGGCCTGGAGAAGGATTACTTCGCCTACATGAACCAGGGTATTTCGGTGGATTACGCCATCGTCTCGCCGGCGCACATGTCCACTTTCTCGAAGGCCGCGCCGTTCATCGACGCGCCTTTCCTATTTCGTGACCTGGACCACTGGAACAAGGTGCTCGACGCGGACGTGCTCAAGCCGATCGCCGATGAAGTCGCGCAGAAGGCGCAGGTCATGCTCATCGGCTACGCGGGGGGCGGCACGCGCAACATCTTCGCCAACAAGCCGGTGCGCAACCTCGCTGAGATGAAAGGCCTGAAGGTTCGCGTGCAGGGCGCGCCCATCTGGAGCCGCACCTTTGCCGCCGTGGGCATGTCGCCCACCGTCATCGCCTACAACGAGGTCTACAACGCCATCCAGAATGGCGTGATCGCCGCGGGTGAGAACGAGGCGGCGGGGGTGGAGCAGATGAAGTTCTTCGAGGTCGGCCCCAACCTGAACCTCACGCAGCACGCCATCACCATCCGGCCGCTGTGCTTCTCGGGCAAGACCTTCGCGAAGCTGCCACCCGACCTGCAGGCGGCCATCGTGAAGGCCGGCAAGGAAGCCGGCGCTTACGGCCGGCAGATCGAGTCGAGCGAGGACAGCGCGAAGGTCGAGGCGCTGGAAAAGGCCGGCAAGCTCAAGCGCATTCCGTTCACCGATCGCGCCAAGATGCAGGCCATGGTCGATCCCGTGATGGCCGCGTACGCCAAGGAAATCGGCGCGGAAGCGATCCACGCCAAGATCCTTGCGATCAAGTAGCCGTTGAAAAGGCTGATCGACCTTTATCACAAGCTGCTCACCTGGCTGCTGGTGGCCACCGTGGCCATCCTGGTCGTGCCGGTGACGATGCAGATCGTCTCTCGCTACACGGGGCTCGTGCCGTCCTACATCTGGACGGAGGAGCTCTCGCGGTTCCTCTTCATCTGGATGGTGATGCTCGGCGCGATGATCGCCGTGCGTGAAGGCACCCACTTTGAGGTTGATGTATGGCCCGAGCTGCCGCTGCGCGCGGCGGCGTGGCTGCGCTTGGTCTCGCACCTGTTTGTCCTGGTGTTCGCGCTGGTGTTCGTGTACTGGGGCATGCAGTTCGTACGCTTCGGCTGGGACCAGGAATCGGAACTTGCGGAGCTGCCGATGCCCTTCATCTTTCTTGCATGGCCCGTCGCCGGGCTGACCTGGATCCTCTTCCTCGGCGAAGCGTTCGCCCGGGACCTGAAATTCCTCCTCACGGTGGAGGGCAAGTGACGCAGGCTGCCCTGACGCCGGCGATGGCGGCGCTGCTTCTTTTTGGTACCTTCGCCTTTTTGTTGATTGCCAGGGTGCCCGTCGCTTTCGCGTTGGGTCTTGCCTGCTTGCCTTCGCTGATTTTCGAGCCTCGCCTGTCCCCCATGGTGCTGTTCAACGAGACTTTCAAGGCATACAACTCGTTCATTCTGCTGGCCGTGCCGTTCTTCCTCCTGACAGCGAACCTGATGGGTATCGGCGGCATCACGGACCGGCTGGTGAAGCTCTCCCGAACGATGGTGGGCAGCATGCCCGGCGCGCTGGCGCAGATCAACGTCGTGCTCTCGGTGTTCTTCGCGGGCATTTCCGGCTCGTCCACGGCCGACGCGGCCAGCCAGAGCAAGATATTCATCGACGCGCAGACCAAAGAGGGCTACGACCTCTCGTTCTCGGTTGCCATCACCGCGGTGTCGGCCGTGCTGGCCGTGGTCATCCCGCCTTCGATCCTGATGGTGGTGTGGGGCGGCGTCATCTCCACGTCCATCGGCGCGCTCTACCTGGCGGGCATCATCCCGGGCCTGCTGATCGCCGGCGCGCAGATGGTCACGGTGCATGTGTACGCCGTGCGCCGCAAGTACCCCGTGTATCCACGCTCCAGCTTCAAGGAATTCGTGGTGTCGGTGGTGGAATCCGTGCCCGCGCTGATGACCCCTTTCATCATCGTGGGCGGCATCCTGCTGGGGTGGTTCACGCCCACCGAGTCCGCCGCCATCGCGGTGATCTACGCCGCGGTGCTGTCGATCTTCGTGTACCGCGAGATGGACCACAAGCATCTCTACACCGCGCTGCTTGAAACGGGCAGGCTGTCCGCGATTGCGCTGTTCTGCGTGGGTACGGCATCCGCCTACGGCTGGCTGCTGGCGTACTACCAGATCCCCCAGGCGCTGCTCGCGAACGTCACCTCCTGGGGCATGGGCGCGATCGGCGTGGGCCTGTTCATCGCGTTCTGCTTCCTGGTGGTCGGCTGCTTTCTCGACGCCATCCCGGCAATCATCATCGTCGGCACGACGCTGGAGCCGCTCGCGCATTCGGTGGCGATGCATCCGATCCAGTTCGCCATCGTTGGCATCGTCGCGCTGGCCTTCGGACTTGTTACGCCGCCTTACGGCCTGTGCCTGCTGATCGCTTGTTCAGTGGCCAAGGTGCGGCTGCGTTTCGCGCTCAAGGACACCATGATCATGCTCGTGCCGATGCTGCTGGTGCTGCTGGCGCTGATCGTCTGGCCCGACATCGCGCTCTTCCTGCCGAGGCTAATCGCCCCGGAGTTCGTCAAATAGGGTGACTATGGAACATGCCCGAAGATTCAGCCTGGAAGGGCAATACGCGCTCGTGATCGGTGGCACGAGCGGCATCGGCAAGGCCATCGCCGCCGGCATGCTCGATGCCGGTGCGCGCATCATCATTGCCGGCCGGGACGCGGCGAAGCTGGATGGCGCGGTGAAGGAGCTCTCCACACGCGGTGAAGCATTCGGCTTGCAGGCCGATGTGAGCGAGTTTGCGGCGTTGCGCGGGCTGGTTGGCGCGACGCTGGCCGAGCATGGCCGTATCGACACGCTGGTCAACTGTCAGGGCATCACGACGCTCAAGCCGGCCGAGGATTTCACGCCGGCGGACTGGGAAGCGATCATCGCCACCGACCTGAAGAGCGTGTTCTTCGCGTGCACCGAGGTCGGCCGTCACATGCTGGGCCGCGGCAGCGGCGCCATCATCAACATCGCCTCTCTGGCGTCGCACCGCGGCTGGCCGGGCAGCGCGCTCTACGCCATCGCCAAGAGCGGCGTCTTCAGCCTGACGCAGACGCTGGGCGCTGAGTGGGCCGCCAGGGGCGTGCGCGTCAATGCGATCTCCCCGGGCTTCGTGATGACCGACCTCAACCAGGGCAAGATGTCTGCCCAACGCAAGGCGCTGGCATTGGCGCGTACGCCGTCCGCGCGTTTTGGCCAGGTGGATGAGATGGTCGGAGCGGCCATTTACCTGGCGTCTCCCGCGGCCGCATTCGTGACGGGCCAGAGCATCGCGGTGGATGGCGGCTTCCTGGCGGGTGGCCTGTAGCGGGAGAGGGCGATGGCCGAGGTCGAGCCCCTATCGGATGTCGCCGGCGCGCGGATCACCGGGGTCGATTTGTCGCGGCCGATGCGCGAGGCCGATTTCACGCGGGTGGAAACCGCGCTTCACGAGCATTGTTTCGTCGTGTTCCCGCGCCAGACTTTGTCGGCGCCGCAGTTCGTCGCGTTTTCTCGCCTGTGGGGGTGGCCGGAGCCGCACGTTATCGACACGTACCATCATCCGCAGGAGCCGAACATACTGGTCCTGTCCAATGTGTCGCGTGACGGCAAGCCGATCGGCCTCGTCGATGCCGGCACGTATTTCCACACCGACTATTCCTATCTCGAGGTACCGGCGCGGTGCACCATCCTGTTTGCGATCCAGGTGCCCCGGCGCCACGGGGGCACCACCTTCGCCAACCAGACCCGGGCCTTTGAGGACCTGCCGCAGGAGACCAAGGAACGCATCGATGGCCTCGTCGTGCGCCATCACTACGGCAACCGTGACGACACCGACGAGGCTTCGCGTACCGTGGCGTCGCTGCTCAGCGACAGCCAGAAGCAGAAGGTGAGTTGGGTGCGCCACCGCCTGGTGCGGCCGCACCCCCGCACGGGTGTGAAGTCGCTGTATGCCGTGTCGGGCAGCTCTTTCGGCATCGAGGGCATGGACGACGCGCAAGCCCTTGCCCTGCTGCGAGAGTTGAGCGCGCATTCGACGCACGAGCGGTATCGCTACGTGCACCATTACCAGGTCGGAGATGTGATCGTCTGGGACAACGCCCAGCTCCTGCATGCCGCGCCGCTCACGGACCTTCATGATCCGCGCACGTTGTGGCGGATCACCGTCAAGGAAGATCGCCCTTGAACCTCAAGGCATGTACTGCCCGCCGTTCACGTCGATGATCTGGCCCGTGACGTAACCCGAGAGCGCTTCGGAAGCGAAGTACAGGAAGGCGCCAACGCACTCGTCGGCGGTGCCGATGCGGCCCATGGGGATCGTGGCCTTGAACGACTCCAGCATCTGCGGTGTGGAATAGCGGTCGTGGAAAGGCGTGGTGATCACGCCCGGCGCGACGGCGTTCACGCGGATGCGGTCGCCCACCAGCTCCTTGGCCAGCCCACGCGTGGCCGTGCTGACGAAGCCCTTGGAGCCGGCGTATAGAAAGGCGCCCGGGCCGCCGCCATGGCGCGCCGCCACCGACGTCACGTTGATGATGCTGCCGCCCGTGCCTTGCTTGCGCATCGCGGGCACCACCTCGCGGCAGAAGGCGAGCATGGAGCGCGCGTTGATATGCATCACCTCGTCGAACAGTTCGTCCGTGAAATCCGCGATCGGCACTCGCTTAACCAGGCCGCCCGCGTTGTTGACCAGCACGTCGATGCGGCCGAAGGCATTTAGCACCTGGGCCACGGCCTGTGGGATTGCCGCGCTGTCGCGCACATCGGCCTGCACCGGCACCGCCTCGCCGCCGGCCTGACGGATCGCGGCGGCCACTTCGGCCGCGGGGCCCTCGGACTGGTTGTAGTGCACGGCCACCTTCATGCCTTGCGCGCCCATCGCGCGGGCGACGGCCGCGCCGATGCCCGTGCTGGCGCCGGTGACCAGCGCGACACGGCCCCTCAGGTCGGGCAGGGCCATGCCGGTGAAGGGGGAGGGCGTCTGAAATTCTGATTGCATTTGGAACTCCGGTTTGGATGTGAAAGCTTAGCGGCGCGCGAACGTTCGCTCAAGGCGCCTCGAACGGGCCGGCTTCCACGAAGCCGCCCCCCTGGAATTGCGCCGCCGGCTCGTCGGGGTCGACGGGCGGGAGGGCCTCGATCGTCGCGCGGAAGGGCTCGGAGCTGTCCTGCGGATGGAAGCCGATGTGCGCGGCCCTCGAGTTGTCCCACCACTTGTCGCGATTGTTCGACACCCCGTACACGATGGTGTGGCCCAGGTGGGGCGCAAAGAGGCAGCAGCGCACCAGCTCCGTCAGGTCGCGGTAGCTGAGCCAGGTGACCAGCATGCGCCTGTCCCGCGGCTCGGGGAAGCACGAGCCGATGCGCAGGCAGGCGGATTCGATCCCATAGCGGTCGAAATAGAAGCGCGACAGGTCTTCACCGTACGACTTGGAAAGGCCGTAGTAGGTGTCGGGGCGCCTGACGCAATCGGCGTCCTGCACCTCGCCTTGTTTGTGGAAGCCCACCACGTGATTCGAGCTGGCGAAGACGACGCGCTTCACGCCGTGCCGGCGCGCGCCTTCATACACGTGGAACACGCCCTTGATGTTGGCCTCGAGGATTTCCTCGAACGGCCGCTCTACCGAGACGCCGCCCATGTGGACGATCGCGTCGCAGCCGCGCACCAGGCGGTCCACGGCGGCCTTGTCCGCAAGGTTGCAGCGCACGATCTCTTCGTGCTCAGTGGCTTCACCAAGCGGTGCAATGTCGGAGAGCCGCATCGACGTGACGTACGGCTTGAGCCGCCGCCGCAGCACGTGGCCCAAGCCGCCGGCCGCGCCTGTGAGGAGCAGGCGCCCGAGCTTGTTGGTCTCAGTCGTTGTCATGTGTTATCAGTTGTCGTACAACGGTAAACTCATTATCATGATGCGATGGCCACCTTGTCAACCGCACCCGTTGCGGAAATTCCCGAGGGCGCAAGTACCCTGGCGCCCCTGCGGCGGCGCTCGCGCAGCCTTGCGCATGAGCTGGTGGAGAGCATCGGCGCGCGCATCCAGGGCCAGCTGCTCAAGCCCGGCGACAAGCTGCCGACCGAATCCGAAATCATGAAGTCGTACGGCGTCAGCCGCACGGTGGTGCGAGAGGCGATTTCTCGCCTGCAGGCCGGCGGCCTGGTCGAGACGCGCCACGGCATCGGCACCTTCGTGCTCCTGCCGCGGCCCAGCCAGGGCGGCTTCGGCATCGACCCGTCGGACATCGCGACCGCCGTGGACGTGATGGCCGTGCTGGAGCTGCGCATCAGCCTGGAAACCGAATCGGCCGGCCTGGCCGCCCAGCGCCGCACCGAGGCGCAACTGGCCGAGATGCGCGCCGCGCTCGACGCCTTCGAGGCCAATGTGGGCGGGGAGGGGGACGCGATCTCGCCCGACTTGCGCTTTCATATGGCGATTGCGAACGCCACCGGCAACCGCTACTTCGCGGACATCATGAGCCACCTCGGCGCCACGCTGATCCCCCGTGCGCGCATCAATTCGTCGCGAGTGGCGCACGAAGATTTGCCGCAGTACCTGCGCCGCGTGAACCGCGAGCACGAGGAGATCTACTCGGCCATCGCGCGCCACGACGCCGAGTCGGCCCGCGCCGCGATGCGCATCCATCTCACGAACAGCCGAGAGCGCCTTCGCCGCGCGCAAGAGGCCGCGCAGGCCGCCACTCCAGCCACCTGATGGTTGTCATGCCGGGCTAGACCCCCGGCATCCATCTTCGCTTGCCATTTCGTGAGCTTAGTTGTACGATAACAGACAACTACTGCCACGCTTCTTTCCCGCCACCCAGGAGACCATCCCCATGCGAATCCCCCGCCGTTCCCTGCTCATTGCCGCTGCCGCAGCGGTCGCCGCGCCCAGCCTTAGGGCCCAATCCAGCGCCTGGCCGTCCAAGACCTTGCGCATCATCGTGCCCTACCCGCCGGGCGGGTCGTCGGACATCATTGCGCGCTCGATCAGCCAGCCGCTCTCGGAAGCGCTCAAGCAGAGCGTCATTGTCGAGAACCGCGCGGGGGCCAACGGCAACCTCGGCGCCGACCTGGTGGCCAAATCCGCGCCAGACGGCTACACCATGCTGCTCTGCGACACCGGCGCGCTGGCGATCAGCCCGGCCGTTTACACCAAGCTCGCGTTCGATCCGTCGAAGGACCTGCGCGGCGTGACGATGCTGGCGTACTCGCCGCACCTGCTCGTCGTGCATCCGTCGGTGCCGGCCAACAACCTCAAGGAATTGGTCGCGCTGTCAAAGCAGAAGGACCTGAACTTCGCTGTGACGGCGACCGGCAGTGCGCCGCACCTTGCGGGCGTGGCCCTCGAGCGTGCCAGCGGCGCGCGCTGGCAGTACGTGCCGTACAAGGGCGGTGTTCAGGCCGTGCTGGATACCGTTTCGGGCCAGACCCAGGTGCTGATGAACGGCATGCTGGCTACGCTGCCGCACGTGCAAAGCGGCAAGCTGAAGGTGCTGGGCGTGTCCAAGAAGACGCGCATGCCGCTGATCGGCGACGTGCCCACCATCGCGGAGCAGGGCGTGCCCGGCTACGAATCCGGCACGTGGCAGGGAATGCTGGTCTCACGCAACACACCGGATGCGATCGTGCAGAAGCTCAATGCGGAACTGATCCGCGCCATCCGCTCACCCGACATCCGCGCCCGCCTGGCCGGGCAAGGCGCCGAAGTGGTGACCATGACCTCCGCCGAGCAGGACGGCTTCTTCAACACCGAACGCGCGCGCTGGGCCAAGGTGGTTGCCCAGGCGCAAATCAA
>JAQZBU010000230.1 GCA_029237735.1 Ramlibacter sp.
GATCGGGGCCAACGTGATCGCCCGGGAGACCGTCAAGGCGCTGCGCAAGAACGTGCTGGCAAAATGCTACGGCGGCGACATCACCCGCAAGAAGAAGCTGCTCGAAAAACAAAAAGCTGGCAAGAAACGCATGAAGCAGATCGGCTCCGTCGAGGTGCCCCAGGAAGCGTTCCTCGCCATCCTCCAGGTAGAAGATTAGAACGATGATGCCTTTCATCACGGCCGCGGTCCTCGCGGCCTTCGTCGGTTATGCCGGCGCGTGGTACTTCGAGTACGTCGAGGGCAACTTCGCGCTGCTGCTGTTCCTGGCGACCATCGTCACCGGCCTCTACTGGGTGGCCGAGCGCCTCTGGTACCTGCCGCGCCGCCGGCGCGCCGCCGCGGCGCTGGAGGCGCACGCCAGCCAGCGCAACGAGCGACTGTCGGCCCAGGGCATCGCCCCCGTCGATCCGCAGGTGGAGGAGGCGAAGCAGCGCATCCTGGCGCAGCCCTGGTGGCTGGACTGGACCGCCGGCCTGTTCCCGGTGATCGTGGCGGTGTTCGTGCTGCGTTCCTTCCTGTTCGAGCCGTTCAAGATCCCTTCCGGATCGATGATCCCGACGCTGCTGGTCGGCGACCTGATCCTCGTCAACAAGTTCACGTACGGCCTGCGCCTGCCGGTGCTCAACACGCGGCTGACCCAAGGCACGCCGCCCAAGCGGGGCGACGTGATGGTCTTCCGCTATCCACCCAAGCCCAGCCTCGACTACATCAAGCGTGTCGTCGGCGTGCCCGGCGACGAGGTCGCCTACCTGAACAAGCGGCTGACGATCAACGGCCAGCCGGTGGAGCTGAAGCAGCTGCAGGACTTCTTCGATGCCGACGCGATGCGGTACTTCAAGCACTACCAGGAGACGTTTGCAGACAACACCCATCGCATCCTGAACGACGACGAGCGCCCCGCGTTCGTTCCGGGCGCCGAGGACTTTCCCTTCCGGCAGAATTGCCGCTACAGTGTCGAGGGGGTCGTCTGCAAGGTGCCGGAGGGGCACTTCTTCATGATGGGCGACAACCGGGACAATTCGCTCGATTCGCGCTACTGGGGCTTCGTTCCGGATCGGAACATCGTCGGCAAGGCGTTCCTGATCTGGATGAATTTCGGCAACCTGAAGCGCATCGGGTCATTCGAATAATTTGGACGGAGGGGTTTCAATGGCAGGCAAATCGCGGCAGCGGGGCATTTCGCTCCTCACGCTCATCTTCGTGCTGGCGGTGCTCGGCGGAATCGGGGCCGTGGGCATGCAGACGTTCCCGTCGTTCCTGGAATACCAGGCGGCGCTGAAGGCGATCAACAAGGCGAAGAACGAGGCCACCGTCCAGGCTGTGCGCACCTCCTTCGACCGGTACGCGGACGTCGACAACATCTCCAGCATCCGCGGCAAGGACCTGGAAGTCACCAAGAACGGGGACCAGGTCGTGGTGGGCTTCAACTACCAGAAGGAATTCCACCTGTTCGGCCCGGCGTGGCTGCTGCTCAAGTACACCGGGACCTCCCATCCCGGCCGCTAGTCCTCCGGTCGTCGTGGCAGATGCGCTCGCGGCGCTGCAGGACAGGCTGCAGCACCGCTTCCAGGATCCCAAGCTGCTGGCCCGCGCACTCACGCACCGCAGCTTCTCGGCCGAGCACAACGAGCGGCTCGAATTCCTCGGTGACTCGGTCCTCAACCTGGCGGTCGCGGCGCTGCTCTACCAGCGCCTGAAGGATCTCCCCGAGGGGGACCTGTCGCGGGTTCGCGCCAACCTCGTCAAGCAGGACACGCTGCACAAGCTGGCGCTCGACCTGGGCCTGTCCGGGCTGATCCGCCTGGGCGAAGGCGAGGCGCGCTCCGGCGGCCACAAGAGGCCTTCCATCCTGGCCGACGCGCTGGAGGCCGTGATCGGCGCCGTGCACCTGGATGCCGGCTACCTCGCGGCCGAGGCCCTGGTGCACCGGCTGTTCTCCGAGGTCGAGATCACCCCGCAGATGTCGGCCGCCGCCAAGGACCCCAAGACGGAGCTGCAGGAACTGCTCCAGGGGCGCAAGATGCACCTGCCGGTCTACCGGGTGGTGAACACGCTCGGGGCGGCGCACAAGCAGACGTTCGACGTGGAATGCGAAGTGGCCGAGCTCGGCATTGTCGAGCGCGGCATCGGCGCATCGCGGCGGGCCGGCGAACAGGCGGCCGCAGCGGCTATGCTGATGGTGTTGAAATCGAAGTGGAAATGAACTCGCCGGAATCCCCCCAGCGCTGCGGACTCGTCGCCATCGTCGGCAAGCCGAACGTCGGCAAGTCCACGCTGCTCAACGCGCTGGTCGGTCAGAAGATCAGCATCACGTCCAGCAAGGCGCAGACAACGCGGCATCGCATCACCGGAGTGCGCACCGAAGGTGACACCCAGTTCATCTTCGTCGACACGCCCGGCTTCCAGACCCGCCACAGCTCCGCGCTGAACCGCTCGCTGAACCGCGCCGTGACCGGCGCCATCGGCGACGTGGACGTCGTCCTGTTCGTGGTGGAAGCCGGCAACTTCACGCTGGCCGACGCCAAGGTGCTGTCGCTGCTGAAGCCGGACATCCCGGCGATCCTGGTGGCCAACAAGGTGGACACCCTGCATCGGCGCGGCGACCTCGCGCCCTGGCTGCGCGACATGCAGGAGCGCCACCCGTTCACCGAGTTCATGCCGATCTCCGCCAAGAACCCCAAGGATATCGAGCGCGTGCTGCAGGTCTGTGGCAAGTTCCTGCCGGAGCAACCCTGGTTCTACGGCGAGGACGAACTCACCGACAAGAGCGAGCGCTTCATGGCCGGGGAGATGGTCCGCGAAAAGCTGTTCCGGCTGACCGGGGACGAGCTGCCGTACACCTCCACGGTGGTCATCGACGAGTTCAAGGAAGAGCCCAGCCCCAAGTTCAAGCGCATGGTCCGCATCGCGGCGACCATCGTGGTCGAGCGCGACAGCCACAAGGCGATGGTGATAGGCGAGGGCGGCGAAAAGCTCAAGCGCATCGGCACCGAGGCGCGCACCGAGCTGGAGCGGTTGTTCGACGCCAAGGTGTTCCTGCAGATGTTCGTGAAGGTGCGCTCGGGCTGGGCCGACGACGAGGCGCGGGTGCGCAGCTTCGGCTATGAATAGCGTGTGAGGCGGCCGTGCCCGCCAAGCGCATCGCCGACGAACCGGCGTTCGTCCTGCACCGCTACGACTGGAGCGAGTCCAGCCTGATCCTGGAGCTGCTGA
>JAQZBU010000117.1 GCA_029237735.1 Ramlibacter sp.
AGTTGCAACATTGACGTGGTGGATCTGGTCGAACCGGATTCGGGTGTCCAGGAAAGCCGCCACGGCGACCTCGTTGGCCGCGTTGAGCACGGCCGTTGTCCCTCCGGGAGCACGCAGCGCCTCCCAGGCAAGGGCGAGGCCGGGAAAGCGCTCGCGGTGGCCCCGGCTGTCCATGGCCTCGAAGCTCATGTCCGCCAGCTGGTGGAAATCCAGGGCCTGCGCCCCGGACACCACCCGGTCCGGCCAGGCCAGGCCGTAGGCGATCGGCACACGCATGTCGGGGGTGCCCAGTTGGGCCACGACGGACGTGTCGCGATACTGGACCATGGAATGGATAACGCTCTGGGGATGGATCACGACCTCGAGCCGCTCCGGTGCCAGGCCGAACAGGAAGCGCGCCTCGATCACCTCCAGTGCCTTGTTCATCATGGTGGCGGAATCGACCGAGATCTTGCGGCCCATCACCCAGTTCGGATGGGCACAGGCCTCCTCGGGCGTCACGTTGCGCAACGTCCCCGCCTCGCGCGTGCGGAACGGACCGCCCGAAGCCGTGAGGATGATCTTCTCGACTCGCTCGTCCCAGCTTGCCGGGTCTTCGGGCAAGGACTGGAAAATCGCCGAGTGCTCGCTGTCGATAGGCAGCAGCGTTGCGCCCCCCTGCTTCACGGCCTGCATGAACAAGTCACCGCCCACGACCAAGGCTTCCTTGTTGGCGAGCAGCAGTTTCTTGCCGGCACGCGCCGCGGCCATACAGGAAGCCAGGCCGGCGGCGCCGACGATGGACGCCATCACGGCATCGACCGACTCGTGCGCGGCGATTTCCTGCAACGCCGCCTCGCCGCAAAGAACCTCCGTGGCCAGCCCGCTGTGCTCTAGCTTGTGCGCCAGATCGCGCGCTGCGTCCTCGCGCACCATGACGGCAAAACGGGGGCGGAACTGCGCGCACTGCGTGAGCATGAGGTCGACCTGGCTCGCGGCGCTGAGCGCGAACACCTCGAACCGATCCGGATGCCGGGCGATCACGTCCAGCGTGTTCGCACCGATCGATCCGGTGGAGCCCAGGACTGCGATGCGCTGCTTCATCGGGCGGCCACACTTGCGAGCATCATCGCAAGCGGCAATGTGGGAAGAAGCGCATCCACGCGATCGAGCACCCCGCCATGGCCAGGCAGCAGGTTGCTCGAGTCCTTCACGCCGGCGCTGCGCTTGATGAGCGATTCGGCGAGATCACCCACCACGCTCATGGCGGCCATGAACAGCGCGGCGACGATCAGCAGCCACCAGCCTTGCGCGGCCAGCCGCGTGTAAAGACTGGGCACGGCCGCCTGCAAGGCGCGATCGGCCAGCGTCCATGTCACCGCCAGCACGAGCACGCCCGCCATGCCGCCCCATACGCCTTCCCAACTCTTGCCGGGGCTGATGGCCGGCGCGAGCTTCCGCTTCGTGAATTTCAAGCCGAAGGCGCGGCCGGCGAAATAGGCAAAGATGTCAGCCACCCAAACCAGCACCAGCACCGACAAAAGGAAGTTGACGCCGATGGTCCTGGCCTGCGCCACAGCCAGCCACGCGGCCGAGAGCGCCAGCAGGCCACCGATAAGCCGCACGGCCTGGGGAATTTTCGGCCAGCCGGCCACGCCCGCTCGGATCAGCCAGGCGCCCACGAGGACCCACAAGCCGCCTACGACCAACCACATGGCGGGCAGGGAGCGATCCAGCAGGCCCGCATACCAGGCCAATGCGCATAGCGCGAGGCAAGCGGCAGCCAGGGCAACGGCGCCCGCCGCGCCCAATCCATTGAGGCGCCCCCATTCCCAGCCGCCCGCGGCAATGAGGACAAGGGTGACGACGGCGAACGGAACAGGCGATGGCCAGAACAGGGCCGGCAGCAGGATGGCCAGCAGGACGATGGCCGTGATGATTCGCTGCTTGAGCATGGACGAAAAGCTTCAGGCCGCCTTGCGGGGCTGGAGAGTTACCTGCTCGGACGTCAGGCCGAAGCGCCGCTCCCGCGCGGCATAGTCTGCAAGGGCTTCGTCCAGCGCGGCTTCATCGAATTCGGGCCAGAGCTTGTCGCTGAAATACAGCTCCGAATAGGCTGCCTGCCACAACAGAAAGTTGGAGAGGCGCCGTTCGCCGCCGGTGCGGATGATGAGGTCGGGAGCAGGAACATGCGAGAGGGCGAGCGCGCCCTCGAGGCTCTGCTCGGTGATGGCTTCGCCGCGTGCGGCCAGCGCAGCCGCAGCCTGGGCAATGTCCCAGCGGCCTCCATAGTTGAAGCAGATGTTGAACACGAGCCTGGAATTGCCCGCCGTGTCGGCTTCCGCGTGCGCAAGTCCGGCCCGCACCTTCTCGGAGAGTGCCGCGCGGTCCCCGACGAACTTCACGCGTACGCCTTCGTTCTTCAACTGCGGCACTTCTCGCGCAAGCGCCAGGGCCAGCAGCTCCATGAGCCCAGAGACTTCCTCTGCCGGGCGGTTCCAGTTCTCGGAAGAAAAGGCGAACACCGTCAGCACTCGCACGCCGCGCTCGCCGCAATGGCGCAGGCATGCGCGCAGCGCATCCATGCCCTTCTTGTGGCCGGCCACACGCGGCAGGTAGCGCCGAGTCGCCCAGCGGCCGTTGCCGTCCATGACGATGGCGACGTGATGCGGGATTGCGCCTTGCGGCATGGGGTCGGACATCACGGCTCAGACGGCCATGATCTCCTGCTCCTTGTTGTGCACTAGCTGGTCGATCTCCGCGATGTGCTTGTCCGTCATCTTCTGGATTTCCGCCTCGGAGCGCTTCTGATCGTCCTCGGACGCGAGCTTGTCCTTCACGATCTTCTTGACGTGCTCGTTGGCGTCGCGGCGGAGGTTGCGCACGGCGATCTTGGCGGCCTCTCCTTCGTGCCGCACGAGCTTGGTCATCTCCTTGCGGCGCTCCTCGCTCATCGGGGGCATTGGCACGCGGATGAGGTCGCCCATCGAAGCCGGGTTCAGGCCCAGGTCGCTCTCGCGGATGGCCTTTTCGATCTTGGCACCCATGTTCTTTTCCCAGGGCTGCACGCTGATCGTCCGCGAGTCGATCAGCGAGAGGTTGGCGACCTGGCTGAGCGGCAACATGGCCCCGTAATAGTCGACGTGCACTGTGTCCAGCAGGGCCGGGTTGGCCCGGCCGGTGCGGATCTTCGTCATGTTGTTCTTGAAGGCGGCGATGGACTGGTCCATCTTGGCCTGCATTGTCTTGGTGATTTCTGCAATTGTTGTCATAGCGGTCTCTCCTCAGGCGTAGACGAGCGTGCCTTCATCCTCTCCCATCACGACGCGCCGCAAGGCGCCGTGCTTGAAGATGGAGAAGACTTTGATCGGCAGCTTCTGGTCGCGGCACAGCGCGAAAGCGGTGGCATCCATGATGCCTAGATTCTGGGCCATGGCCTCGTCGAACGAGAGCTTGGTGTAACGGGTTGCCGACGGGTCTTTCTTGGGGTCGGCGGAGTACACGCCGTCGACCTTGGTGGCCTTGAGAACCAGCTCGGCGCCGATCTCTGCGCCCCGCAGCGCGGCCGCCGTGTCGGTGGTGAAGAACGGGTTGCCCGTGCCGGCGGCGAAGATCACGACCTTGCCCTCTTCCAGGTATTGCAGCGCCTTGGGGCGCACATACGGCTCGACGACCTGCTCGATCGCGATCGCCGACATGACACGGGCGATCAGGCCCTGCTTGTTCATCGCGTCGGCCAGCGCCAGCGCGTTCATGACGGTGGCCAGCATGCCCATGTAGTCGGCGGTGGCGCGGTCCATGCCGACCGAGCCGCCCGCGACGCCGCGGAAGATGTTGCCGCCACCGATCACGATGGCGACTTCCACACCCATGTTCACGACTTCCGCAACCTCCTCGACCATGCGGACGATAGTGGCGCGGTTGATGCCGAAAGCGTCGTCGCCCATCAGCGCCTCGCCCGACAGCTTCAACAAGATTCGCTTGTGCGCCGGCTGGGCTTCGGACATGAATGAGCTCCTTGTTTTAAACGGGGTGAGTGTACCGGCCTTCGATGGTCAATTGGGCCAATGGGGGAGAATCAGGCGGCACCCTTGGCGGCAGCAACCTGCGCCGCAACTTCGGCCGCGAAGTCGTCGACCTTCTTCTCGATGCCTTCACCGACGACGAAGAGCGTGAAGCTCTTCACGCTGGTGTTGGCGGCCTTGAGCATCTGCTCGACCGTCTGCTTGTCGTTCTTCACGAACGACTGGTTGAAGAGCGACACTTCCTTCAGGTACTTCTGCACGCCACCTTCGATGCGCTTTGCCACGATCTCGGGCGGCTGCACCGGCTTGCCGGCGGCTTCGGCCACCTTGCGGTCCTCGTCGGCCTTGCCGGCGGCAACCGCGCGTTCCTTCTCGATCAGGTCGGCCGGGACGTCGGCGCTGGTCAGGGCGACGGGCTTCATCGCGGCGACGTGCATGGCGACGTCCTTGGCGGCGACATCATCGCCTTCGTATTCCACGACCACGCCGATACGGGTGCCGTGAAGGTACGAGGCAAGCTTGTTCGTGCCTTCGAATCGCTTGAAGCGGCGGAAGCTCATGTTCTCGCCGATCTTGCCGATGAGGCCCTTGCGCACGTCCTCGAGGGTGGGACCAAATCCGTCCTGGCTGTAGGGCAGCGCACCGAGCGCCGCCACGTCGGCGGGCTTGTTCTTCGCGACCAGCTCGGCCGCGGCCTGGGCCAGCGCGAGGAAGCTGTCGTTCTTTGTGACGAAGTCGGTCTCGCAGTTGGTTTCCAGCAGCGCGCCGGTGGTGCCGGAGATATAGGCCGTCACGACGCCTTCGGCCGTGATGCGGGCCGCCGCCTTGCCAGCCTTGTTGCCCAGCTTGACGCGCAGGATTTCCTCGGCCTTTTCCATGTTGCCGTCGGCCTCGGTCAGGGCCTTCTTGCATTCCATCATGGGTGCGTCGGTCTTGCCGCGCAGTTCAGCGACCATGCTTGCGGTGATTGCAGCCATTTTTTCTACCTCGTACGGTTCAGTTCAATTTCAGTTGCAAAAAAGGGGCTTGATCAGCCCCTTTTTTCGGCTTGTTCAGGCGATCAGGCGGCGGCGCCCTCGCGCACTTCGACAAATTCGTCGCTGCCTTCGGCCACGGCCTTGACCAACTCGTTGCCGGCGGAGGCACGGCCCTCGAGGATCGCGTCGGCGATGCCGCGCGCGTAGAGCGTGACGGCCTTGGAAGAGTCGTCGTTACCCGGGATCACGTAGTCGATGCCTTCGGGCGAGTGGTTGGAGTCCACCACGCCGACGAGCGGGATGCCCAGCTTCTTGGCTTCGGACACGGCGATCTTGTGGAAACCGACGTCGATGACGAAGATGGCGTCCGGCAGGGCGTTCATGTCCTGGATGCCGCCGATGTCCTTTTCGAGCTTTTCCATCTCGCGGGCGAACATCAGTTGCTCTTTCTTGCTCATGGCCTCGAGGCCCGCTTCCTGCTGGGCCTTCATATCCTTCAGGCGCTTGATCGAGGTCTTGACGGTCTTGAAGTTGGTCAGCATGCCGCCGAGCCAGCGCTGGTCGACGTACGGAACGCCGGCGCGCTTGGCCTCCATCGCGACGGTCTCGCGGGCCTGGCGCTTGGTGCCGACCATGAGGATGGTGCCGCGGTTGGCAGCGAGCTGCTTCACGAACTTGGAAGCTTCCTGAAACATCGGAAGCGACTTTTCCAGGTTGATGATGTGGATCTTGTTGCGATGGCCGAAGATGTACGGGGCCATCTTGGGGTTCCAGAAGCGGGTTTGGTGGCCGAAATGGACACCGGCTTCCAGCATTTGACGCATGGTGACGGACATGATGATTCCTGAAGGTTGGGTCTAAAATCCAGCCCGAAATCGATGCCATGTGAATGGCCTCGACACCTTGTTGGTCTGGATTCGCGTTTTGTTTCGCTGACGGTTGAATGGTCACACCCTGTGCCCACCACCCAGCAAAGCCTAAAAATTATAGCATTCCCTCGAAAGTCCCCATGCGACCTGACCTCATCGCCACTCGCGAAGCCCTGCGGGGCGGCCTTGCCCGCGCCTCGGAAGAGATCGAGGCTTCCATCACCTTGGCGCAATCGCCGGCCTGCGACCGGGCCTTTCTGAAGACCCATTTCACTGAGGCCCGCGCCGTGGCGGCGCGCCCTGGCTCCGTTGCGCGGCCGCTGGCTGGCCTGGGAATCTCGGTGAAGGACCTGTTCGACATCGCCGGCGACACGACGGCTGCAGGCTCGGTGGTGCTGGCCGAAGCCCCAGCCGCGCGGTCGGACAGCCCGGCTGTGGCAAGGTTGCGGGCCGCCGGCGGCGCGATCCTCGGTCGCACCAACATGACCGAATTCGCCTTCTCGGGCGTGGGCACGAACCCCCATTTCGGCACCCCCGCCAATCCCGCTGACAAGGCGACGCCCCGCATTCCGGGCGGCTCGTCTTCGGGCGCGGCCGTATCCGTTGCCACCGGCGCCGCCTTCCTCGGCCTGGGCTCGGACACCGGCGGCTCGATCCGCATCCCTGCGGCCCTGTGCGGCGTCGTCGGCTTCAAGAACACCGCCAGGCTGACGCCGCGGGAGGGCGCGCTACCGCTGTCCACGACGCTGGACACGGTCTGCGCGATGACGCGTTCGGTGCGTGACGCCATCCTGGCCCATGAAATCCTGGCCGACCGTCTTGTGACGCGTTGCGACGTGCGCCTGTCCGGCTATCGGCTGGCCGTCGCGCGCACGTCCATGCTGGACGGCCTCGACGCCACCGTGGCCCGTGCGTTCGAACGTTCGCTGAAAAGCTTGCGCGACGCGGGAGCCCGCATCGAGGAGATCGAGCTGGGCGCGATCCGCGACCTGGGCTCGCTGCAGGCCACCGGCGGCTTCACGGCCCCGGAGAGCTATGCCTGGCACCGGGCACTGTTCGAACGGGAGGCCGAGCGTTACGACCCGCGCGTTCGCGTTCGCATCCAGCGCGGGACCGGCATGCTGGCCTACGAATACCTCGAGCTCATCCGTGCCCGCGCCGAATGGTGTGGCCGCGTCGAGGCCGCGCTGCGCGGTTTCGATGCCGTCCTGTCGCCCACGGTGCCGATCGTCGCGCCACCTATCGCACAGGTCGCGCCCGCCGACGGCAAGGACCCGATGGCCGACGCCGCGCGGGACGAGGAGTTCTTCCGCCTCAACGCGCTGCTTCTGCGAAACCCGAGCGTCGTCAACATGCTGGACGGCTGCGCCATCTCGATCCCCTGCCATGAGCCCGGCGAACTCCCGTGCGGCCTCATGATCTGGCAAAGTGCGATGCGTGACGACACGATTTTGAACATCGCGCTGCAGGCGGAGGCCCTGCTCGCAAGTACAACAGGGAATCCATGAAAGTTGCCGTCATCGGCGCCGGCATCATTGGCGTCACCACGGCCTTCGAGATGGCCGTCGATGGCCACGAGGTCACGGTATTCGAGCGCCGCGCATCGGTGGCGGAAGAGACCAGCTTCGCGAATGCCGGCGTCGTCGCGCCCGGCTACGTCACGCCCTGGGCCGCCCCGGGCATGCCGGGCAAGATTGCGCGCTACCTCGTGAGCCGGCATGCGCCTGTGCGCCTGGCCTTACCGCTATCGGCAGCGGATCTGCGCTGGATGTGGCAGTGGTACCAGGCTTGCGACCTGGCCGGCTACCAGGCCAACCGCGCGCGGATGCAGCGGCTGGCCTTCTACAGCCGCACGCGGCTGCATGACATCACGGAGCACTTCCAGCTCGACTACGACCGCAGCATCGGCTACATGGTGCTGCTGCGCGGCGAGAAAGACCGCAAGCTCGTGCAGCCGGGCCTGGCCGTCTTGCGTGAAGAAGGCGTCGCGTTCAAGGAAATCACCGCGGAGGAAGCGCGAGTCATCGAACCCGCCCTCAGCACTGACACGGCATTCGTGGGTGCGGTGCACCTGGCAGAGGACGAGGTGGGCAACTGCCGCCAGTTCGCGCTGCTGCTCAAGAACGAAGCTCAGGCTCGCGGCGTCACATTCGAGTTCAACAGCGCCGTGGACGCGTTGGTCGCGGCGAATCCAACATCGCTGTCGGTCTGGAGCCTCGACGCGCAGGCGCCCGTGCAGCGCCGCTTCGACGCGGTCATCGTCTGCGGCGGCGTGGATTCGGCCCGCATGCTCCGGCCGCTCGGGCTGGACATCCCCATTGCTCCGGTGTACGGCTACTCGATCAGCGCGCCCATCCGCGAATCACTGAATGCGCCGCGCAGCGCCCTGATGGATGAGCGGTACAAGGTGGCTATCACCCGCATGGGCAATCGGGTCCGCGTGGCAGGCAGCGCTGAAATCGGCGGCTCGCTCGAACACAAGCGGCCCTCCGCCATCCAGACCCTCTACAAGGTGCTGCACGACTGGTTCCCTGGCGCCGCGCGCATCTCCAGCACGGGCGCCGCGGTGCAGGAATGGAAAGGCGCGCGCCCCATGCTGCCCGACGGGCCGCCGCTGATCGGCGCCACGGGCATCCCCGGCGTCTGGATCAACATCGGCCACGGCTCCAGCGGCTGGGCCCTCTCCTGCGGTTGTGCGCGCGCGGTGGCCGACCTGATGGCCGGTCGGGCACCTGAGATCGACATCGAAGGCCTGGGCGTGGAGCGGCTCTCGTCCTGAGGTGCTGTCCCGTAGTAACTGTGCATTTGCGAAAGCACGCAATTGCAGTGGGTTGGCGACGGGCCGTGGACGGCGGGTGGCCGACTCCGTTCGTGTCCCCCGCCGCGGGAGGCGGCTCCTCCTTGACCTCACTGCGTCAGCCACCCGCCATCCACGGCCCTTGACGCGGCGTTCGTTCTTTCGTTTCGTCGGACGCAACCAACGCAGACCTATGTACTTGCGGGACACCAGACGCCTCGAGCCAGCGTCGAGGCGGTCAGCGCGAGTCCGCTGGGCCAGTGATCGGCCGCGAGGCCATGTGCGTAGACGGCGTCGGCTGCAGCATCCAGCGGAGCTTCGTCGAATGCCAGACGCGCCGCGATCATCCCGGCAAGCACGTCACCCGTCCCAGCTGTGGCCAAGCGCGCATTGCCGGTCGGGTTGATGCGTGGCGTTTGGGCCGGCATCACGATTGCAGTGCCAGAACCTTTGAGCACGACGACGCATCCGAAGCGCTGTGCCAGTTCACTCGCGGCGTGTAACCGATCCCGCTGAACTTGCGCGGCGTCGCAGCCCAGGAGGCGGCCCGCCTCGAGCGGGTGGGGTGTCAGCACCGTCGGCTTGCCTCTTTTCGACCTTGCCTGTAGCAGCGATTGCAGCTGCAGATCCGCGGCAATGACGTTGAGCGCATCCGCATCGAGCACCAGCCGGCCGGCGGCTGACATCACCTTGGGCAGCACCGCTCGGACCGCGTCCCCGCCGCCACATCCGCAAGTTACGGACATGCCGGCGAGCGGCAAGGTGTCCCACCCTCGCAACATCAGGTCGGGCTGGGTGGTGTCGACAGCGAGCAATCCGCCGTCGAGCAGGCCGACGAACACCCGGCCTGCGCCCGCGTGCAGCGCCGCCGACGCGGCGAGCAGCGCGGCGCCCGTCATGCCGGGGGCACCGCCTATGACGGCGACGTCGCCGTAGCTGCCTTTGTGCGAGGCATGGGCTCGGCGCGCGGGCGAGGGCGGGCCCGAGAGCCAGGCCGTCGGCTCCTGCGGCCCCGAAGGCACGCCGAGATCATCGAACCACACCTGCCCTGCCGCGTCGCGGCCACCGGCAGTGAAGAGGCCCGGCTTCAGGGCCAGCAGGCTCAAGGTGTGGGTGGCCCTGACTCCTTGTCCGTCGCCGGTGTCGGCATTGAGGCCGGAGGGTAGATCCACCGACAGGACGGGTGACGCGCCGACGTTCATCAGGCCCGCCCATTGCGCCATCACGCCCTCCAACGGCCTCGCGCTGCCGATGCCCAGCAGGGCATCGATGGCCAGGTCAAACTGGGCGGGTGCTTCGTTCGCGAACGCCACGCCGGCTTCCCGAGCGCGCTGCCGGGACGCCTGCGTGTCAGCCGGCGCTTTCGCGTCATCACCCAGCCAGTTCCCCACCACCCGCTTGCCCCAGCGGTGCAGGTGCATGGCGGCTTCGATTCCGTCGCCGCCGTTATTGCCCGGCCCGCAAGCAATCCATACCGTCTTCGCATTCGGCGCCAGCGCCAGCGCCAGGCGCGCCACGGCCAGGCCGGCGCGCTGCATCAGGGTGTGGGGAGGCAAGGAGGCGGTGGCTGCCTGTTCGAAGGCCCGGGTGGCGGCCACGTCGAACAGTGGCCGCCGGCAGTCGGGCGTGATGCGTTGCATACCGGGATTCTGTCACTCCCGGCGCCGCGGCTGTTCGAAAACGTCGAGCGAAAGAATGTCGCCCAAGGGCCGTGGATGGCGGGTGGCTGACGCAGTGAGGTCAAGGAGGAGCCGCCCTCCCGGCGGCGGGGGACACGAACGAAGTCGGCCAGCCGCCGTCCACGGCCCGCCGCCCACACATTGCGTTTGCTCGCTCCGCGATTGCACAGTTACTGACCGGACTGCGACAGTCAGCCTCGCCCGACGAAGGGCATCTTGGTCGCCATCACCGTGTGGAACAGCACGTTGGCTTCCAGGGGCAGGTTGGCCATGTACAGGATGGACTGCCCGACGATGGACACGTCCATCAGCGGCTCGATGGCGATCTCGCCATTGGCCTGTGGCACGCCCTTGGCCATGCGCGCGGCCAGGTCGGTCATGGCGTTGCCGATGTCGATCTGGCCAACGGCGATGTCGTACTTGCGCCCGTCAAGGGACGCCGTCTTGGTGAGGCCCGTCACCGCATGCTTGGTCGCCGTGTAGGCCACCGAGTTCGGGCGCGGCGCGTGCGCGGAGATGGAACCGTTGTTGATGATGCGCCCGCCCATCGGCGTCTGCGCCTTCATCACCCGGAATGCCTCGCGGATCCCGTAGAACATACCGTTCAGGTTGGTGTCCACCACGCGCTTCCAATCGTCTGTGGTGATGTCCTCGAGCAGTGCGCCACCCAGGCCGATGCCCGCGTTGTTGAACAGCAGGTCCACCCTGCCCCAAGCCTTGACCGTGGCGGCGAAGAGCGCTTCCACCGAGGCCGGGTCGCTCACGTCGGTGGGCACGGCCAGCGCGCGATCGCCTGCATTCGCCTGCGCCACGACCTCATCCAGCGGCTCTTTGCGCCGGCCCGCGAGCGCGACGCGCCAGCCGTCGCCGAGCAATGCGAGCGCAGCTGCCTTGCCGATGCCCGAGCCGCCGCCCGTGACGATGGCGATCCTGCCGCTTTGTCCGTTCGTTGCCATGAATAGATCCTCTCAACGTCGCGTCTTGCGTGTCTTGCTCTTGCTCGCGGCCTTCTTCACCGCGGCCTTGAGCGACTGGATAGGGGACTTGGCGGAATCCGCCGCCGCGGTCTTCCTGGCGGCGCGCTTGGTCGATGACTTCGCGGGCACGCCGGAGGCCCCCCGGGCCGTGCCCGAGACCCCTTTGTCCTTCAACGCCCGCGTCAGCAATTCTTCGCCTTCGCGCACCAGCCTGAAATCGATCTTGCGTCCATCCAGGTCCACGAGCCCGCTGTATTCCTCGCCCAGGTGCTCACGCATGTACTTGCACTTGAGCCAGGCCTCGACATCGCGGCTGGCCTCGTCGGCGCGGCGCTCGTTGGCACTGCAATGCAAGCCGGCAGCTTCCCACGCCTGCACCTCGCGGCTGGGCGGCGGCGGCGGCTTCTTCAACCGGTTGTGCGGCGTGTTGACGCGGCTGGCCAGTCGGCGAGCCAGCTTCTCGTGCGCCTCGCCGGGTGTGGGCAGCACGGGCAGTTCGTACTTCTCGCTGGCCAGGATGGCCTTGATCACCCGGTGCACCAGCAAGTCCGGGTAGCGCCGAATCGGGCTGGTGAAGTGCGTATAGGCGTCGTATGCCAGGCCGAAGTGGCCGCTGTTGATCGGCGTGTAGATCGCCTGCGACATGGACCGCAGCAGCATCGTGTGGATCTGCTGGGCGTCCGGGCGCTCCTTGGTGGCTTCGGCGATGCGCTGGAACTCGGCGGGCAGCGGGTTCTCGGTGATCGTCAGCGGAACGCCGATCGCCTTGAGGTAGTTGCGCAGCAGGTCTTTCTTCTCGGGCGTCGGTCCCTCGTGCACGCGGAACAGGCCCGGGTGCTTGCTTTGCTGGATGAAGTCCGCGCTGCAGACGTTGGCCGCGAGCATCGCCTCTTCGATCAGCCTGTGCGCTTCGTTGCGCACGCGCGGAACGATCCGCTCGATGCGGCCGTTCTCGTCGCAGATGATCTGGGTTTCAGTCGTTTCGAAATCCACCGCGCCGCGCGCATTGCGTGCCTTGAGGAGGGCGCGGTAAACATCGTGCAGATTCAGCAGGTCGGTGACACGATCCTTGCGGCGCGTGGCCTCGGGCCCGCGCGTGTTTGCGAGGATCGCGGCCACCTCCGTGTACGTGAAGCGCGCATGACTCCACATCACGGCCGGGAAGAACTGGTAGGCCTGGATCTCACCGGTCGCCGTGATCAGCATGTCGCACACCATGCACAGCCGCTCGACTTCGGGGTTCAGCGAGCAAAGGCCATTCGACAGCTTTTCCGGGAGCATGGGGATCACGCGGCGGGGGAAGTAAACGCTGGTCGCGCGGTCATACGCGTCCACGTCGATCGCGCTGCCCGTCTCCACGTAGTTGCTCACGTCCGCGATCGCGACGAGCAGCCGCCAGCCCTTGCCCCGTCCGACCTTGGCCGGTTCGCAGTAAACCGCGTCGTCGAAATCGCGCGCGTCTTCGCCGTCAATAGTGACCAGCGGGATGTCGGTGAGGTCGACGCGATGCCTCTTGTCCTGGGGCCGCACCTTGTCCGGCAGTGAGCGCGCCAAGCCGATGCAGCCATCCGAGAACTCATGCGGCACGCCGTACTTGCGCACCGCGATTTCGATCTCCATGCCGGCGTCGTCGATCTCGCCGAGCACTTCCTTCACGCGGCCCACCGGCTGGCCATAGAGGCTCGGCGGCTCGGTGAGTTCGACCACGACGACCTGCCCCGTCTTCGCGAGGCCAGTAGCGCCCTTGGGGATCAGGACATCCTGCCCATAGCGCTTGTCCTCGGGAGCAACGAGCCACACGCCGCTCTCGTGCAGCAGCCGTCCGATGATCGGCTGCGGCGGGCGATCGACGATTTCGACCACGCGGCCTTCGGGCCGGCCCTTGCGGTCGTGGCGCACGATGCGGGCCTTCACGCGGTCCTTGTGCAACACAGCGCGCATCTCGTTGGGCGGCAGGTAGATATCGCCTTCGCCATCGTCGCGAACCACGTAGCCGTGTCCGTCGCGATGGCCCTGGATCACTCCCTCTATTTCATCGAGCAACCCAGTGCTGATGTGTCCGATATTTTTGATATAGAATCCTTTTCTTTCCTGAAAGCCCAGGTGGCGGAATTGGTAGACGCACTAGTTTCAGGTACTAGCGAGTAACATCGTGGGGGTTCGAGTCCCTTCCTGGGCACCAACATCATAAAGCCGGCTTAGCCGGCTTTGTTTTGTGTGAAACACTTCGCCGCTCAAATCGGCACCGCCACCAGATCATGGCCCTGCGTGCCGACGATTCGCGCGCGGGTGAATTCGCCGACAGCCAGCCGCTTGCTGAGCTTTTCCGGGGGCAGCAGCTGTACGGTGCCGTCGATCTCGGGCGCGTCCGCGTAAGAGCGGCCCACGCCCCCCTTGCGTCCCATTGCCGGCGCCGAATCCACCAGCACCTGCATCGTCGCGCCGATGCGCTCTCGCAGCTTCGCCGCCGAGACCTCCTCGGCCACGGCCATGAAGCGCGCGCGGCGCTCTTCGCGCACCTCTTGCGCCAGCATGCCCGGGATGTCGTTGGCCACGGCGCCTTCCACGGGGCTGTAGGCGAAGCATCCAGCCCGGTCGATGCGCGCCTCGCGCATGAATTGCAGCAGGTGGCTGAATTCTTCCTCCGTCTCGCCGGGGAAACCGGCGATGAAGGTGCTGCGAATGACGATCTCGGGGCAGGCTTCACGCCAACGCTGGATGCGCTCCAGGTTTTTCTCCCCGCTGGCCGGGCGCTTCATGCGGCGCAGCACATCGGGGTGGCTGTGCTGAAACGGCACATCGAGGTAAGGCAAGACCTTGCCCGTGGCCATCAGCGGGATCACTTCGTCCACAGATGGGTACGGATACACGTAATGCAAGCGCACCCAGGCGCCATGGGGCTCGGCCAGCTCGCCCAGCGCTTGCACCAACTCCAGCATCCGGGTCTTGACGGGCCGGCCGTCGTAGAACCCCGTGCGGTACTTTACGTCCACGCCATAGGCAGAAGTGTCCTGGCTGATCACCAGCAGTTCCTTCACTCCGCCTTCGAACAGCGCCTTGGCCTCTTTCAGCACGTCGCCGATCGGCCGGCTCACCAGGTCGCCGCGCATCGACGGGATGATGCAGAAGGTGCAGCGGTGGTTGCAGCCTTCGCTGATTTTCAGGTAGGCGTAGTGCCGGGGCGTGAGCTTGATGCCGGCTGGCGGCACCAGGTCGACGAACGGGTCGTGCGGCCTGGGAAGGTTGGCATGGACGGCATCCATCACCTCCTGCGTCGCGTGGGGGCCGGTGACGGCAAGCACCGACGGGTGCATCTGCTTGACCAGGTTGCCACCGCCCTCGCCCGCCTTGGCGCCCAGGCATCCGGTGACGATCACGCGGCCGTTCTCCGCCAGCGCCTCGCCGATGGTGTCCAGGCTTTCACGTACCGCGTCGTCGATGAACCCGCAGGTGTTGACGATGACGAGGTCCGCACCCTCGAAGGTCTTGGAGGTTTCGTAGCCCTCGGCGCTCAACTGCGTGAGGATGAGTTCGGAATCCGTCAACGCCTTGGGGCAACCCAGGCTGACGAACCCGACCTTGGGGGTTTTGGTTTCGGGGGAGGCAACTTCGCTCATCCCCGTATTGTCCCAGAGGACCGTGCGCCGATCAGCGTTTGATGCCAAAGGCCCCCAGCATCTGCTCGGTCTGCTTGGACATCTGCTCCTGCATCTTGTCGAAAATGGTCTTGGACTGCTCGACGTAATTGCCCATCATCCCCTGCATCATGGGGTTCTGCAGGCTCATGAACTGTGCCCACATCTCCGGCGTGAGCGTCTTGGACTGCTCGGCCAGTTTGGCCTGGATGTCGGTGAAGGCCTGAACGTTCTTCTCGAGGTAGGTGCCCATGAAGCCCTGCGCCGCATGCCCGTAGAAGCGAATCAGGTTGGCCAGGGCGGCCTCGCTGAACATTGGTGCGCCGCCCGCTTCTTCTTCCAGGATGATCTGCAGCAGGATGCTGCGCGTGAGGTCCTCGTTGGTTTTGGCATCACGGACCACGAACGGCTCGCTGTCCATCACCAGATGCTTGACTTCGGCCAGGGTGATGTAGGCGGAAGTGTCGGTATCGTAGAGCCGCCGGTTGGGATACTTTTTGATGACCCGCTGCGCGGGCTTGCCGGCGGCGGCGGATTTCTTGCTTTGCACTGGGGCTCTCCTGGCTGGGCGCGTGGAGCCGCGCTCGACGTATTGCACTGCAGCAGATTCTAAGAGCCGGGGTGGTGCTTCCCCCCAAAGGTTTTCCCCTACGCCTTGGCCAAGTCAGGTCAGGTCAGGTCAGGCCTCCAGCTTCAGCGCGGTCATGCATGCGCGTGAGTCGTTGAGGTATGCCGCTGTAGGCTTTTCGGTCCACCAGTTTACGGCCATCGCAATGCGCAGCTTCGTATCCTTCGCCGGGCGCCACATGCGGCCGATGACGCCGTGGTACAGGTGGCCGGGGAAAGTGGCGTACCGGTTTGCTTTCGGGCTGACGAATTTCATGCCCTTCGGCTGCTGCGGGTGTGGGCCCTTGTCGGTGAGAACCTGATCGGTGACAACCAACTCGCCGTAGGGTGGCGAGTTAAGAAACAGCACGCTCGCCGTTTCGGGGTGCCTGATCTTCCGCACGTCCTGTTCGTCGAGGTCGTTGCGGTCGAAGTGGCACGGCAGCAGCCACTGCGGCGTCGAGTTCGTCAGCGTCACGCTGAACCACCATTCAACTCCGAGCACGTTCGCGGAAGGCTGCGCCAGTGGGCGCAGGCTATTGACGACGATCGACTCGAAGACGTTCTCCGGCCGGCGATCGAGCGGATACCAGAAACTGGTCTGGTAGAAGCGAAAGCCCTCCTGCAGCAGGCGCTGGCAATGGCTCTCCGGCAAGGCATACCGCAGCGCGTCGAACTCCCGCCGCGGCACAGCCCGATCGAAGTGCCTGACGCCGGCCAGGGTGCCGTTCGCATCGACCGCAGGCGCGCACGCCGCCGACGGCTCCATGGTCCGCGTGCCGTCGCCGTTTCGGTGTCCCCTTGTGGTTGGCGATCCGTGCGCCACGGGCGACGCCGCCCTGCCCTCTTCGGCAATCCGGAACTGGTCGTAAGCGGCGGCATCATAGACGTAGTCGAGCGTCGGCACGAGCTGAACCTCGACGCCGCCCAACTTGCGCTTGAATTCACTGATCTGCTGCCATCCATGATCCGGCTGGTCGGATGGCGCGACGCCCCACAGGTCGTACCACTCGCAGCCCGACGCCTTGGCTCTGCGCATGATTTCGAAGTGAAGCAGGGACGGCGCCATCACGCGCCGCTGGGCCAGAAGCGAGCCGCCGAAGAGGTAAGTTGCGCGCCGGCCGAACGTGACGACGAGCGCGGTGGCGAGTCGCCGTCCGCAGTGCTCGGCAAAAAACAACGAGGCCTGCCCCCGCGGTACGAGTTCGGAGAGCATCGTGCGGAAGTAGCCCGGCGCCATCGGCTGCATGTTTTTCCGGGCAGCCGTGCAGCGCTGGATACGCATGAAGTCGATCAAGCCCTGATAGGAGTTGTCGCGGACAACCGTCACACCGTGCTTGCGCGCAACGCGAATGTTGTAGCGACCCTTGGGCTTCATCTGCGCAAGGATCTCGTCTTCGCTGGGGCGCAGGTCGACGCACAGCGTGTTGCGGGGCTCGGAAAAGCGGTCAACTGAAGACTCCGGCGGCGGTCGAAAGCCACGCACGAACTCCGGCAAGCGCTGCCACCGCGGCTCGATCCGCAGGTGGCTCACCGTCGCGTCCTCGGCCTTCCGATGACGCTCGATGCTGCCCAGCACGGCGTCGAACACATCGGCCGCGTCGGCCTCATCGGAGGGCAACACCGGCCCTTCCTGCACGTAATAAAAGCAGTGCCCGGGCTGGTAAGTCCACTTCCCGACGAGCGCGCCGCCGACAATGCTTTCACCGTCCTTCAGCGTGACGGCGAAGTGCTCGCATCCCCCGCGCGCGCGAAACTGCGCCCACGTCGACGATTGCATGAACCCCGTGTCGGGCGTTGCCGCGATGAAGCGGTCCCAGGCATGCCAGCGGGCGATGTCCTCGGGTGATGTTGTGCTCATGTGGCCCCGATCTGCACGGCGTGTCCGGCAGCGGCGCGGCCGGCGCCCGGCAGCACCGACAAGTGGGCCACGCCGCGGCCGCCGATCTCGTCGAGATTGATGACGCGATCGGCCGAGCGGATGGTTTCGGGCCGATGCGCCACGATGACGCGCGTCACTCGCGTCGCTCGAATCGCCGCGTTGACCAGCTTTTCGTTGGCCACATCGAGATCGCTGGTCGCCTCGTCGAGCAGCAACACACCGGGCTGTCGATACAGTGCGCGCGCAATCAGCACGCGCTGCTTCTGGCCGCCCGACAGCACCGTTCCCATGTCCCCGATGAGCGTGTTGTAGCCCATCGGCATGGCGGTGATCTCATCGTGCAACGCGGCCAGGCGCGCGCAGTCTTCGATGCGGCGCCTGTCGGGTTGGTCGCTGAAGAAGCAGATGTTGTCGGCAACCGATCCGGCGAACAGCTGATCGTCTTGCATGACCACGCCGATCATCGAGCGCCAGCGCGTCGCGCCCAGGCTCGCCAGCGACTGATTGTCGACCAGCAATTCGCCTTCGGTGGGTGTCAAAAGGCTTGTGAGGATCTTGAGCAGCGTCGTCTTGCCGCATCCTGACGCGCCAACGATCGCCACCGTCTCGCCCGGCTCGATCCTGAAGCTCAGGCGATCGAGCACCCACGGGTCGGTTTCGCTGTAGCGAAAGCGCAGGTTGCGCACCTCGATCGCTACCGGCCGCGCCGTCTCGTCGGCGTCGGCGGCGGCGGCGGCGCCGCGCGGCTCGGGCTTCGTGAGCGCGATGTCCGCCAGCCGCTCGGCGTGCAGCCGCAGCATCGTCAGGTCCACGGCGCGGTCGATCAGGTTGCTGATACGGCTGAAGAACTGGTCCTTGTAGGCGATGAAAGCGAGCAGCATGCCGATCGACATCTGTTTCTCGAGCACCAGGTTCGCGCCCAGCCATACCACCACGATCGCGAGCATGCCAATCAGCAGCCCGTTGGCGGTGCGAACCATCAATTGCAGTTTCTGCGTCGTCAGCTGTCGATTCGTCGCTTCGATGAGCAGGTTCATCCAGTGGGCGCGCCGGCTGTCCTGCCCGTTGAACCCACGAGCAGGCCGTCGAGAAGCGCCTCGACGACGTCGGTGGTGATCGCCTGCAGGATGGTGTCCTGCGAGCAGAAGCGCGACACCACATCGCCGAGGTGACGCGCTTCGAAATACGACGATGGCAGGTTGATCATGTGGCTGAATATGTTGGTTCGTCCCTGCACCTTCAGCGAGGCGCCAAGAACGATCACGATCCAGCCGCGCATGGCCGAGACCATCGTTCGCAGCAGCAGCAGCATGCCGAAGCCGAGCGCCAGCACGAGCAGCAGATCGCGGTCGGCGCCGACCAGGGCGTGGTCGACCACCCACTGCATGAACAGCGGGGCGACGACCGCGAACACCTCGATCGCCAGGGCGAGGACGAGCAACTGTCCGAGCGAGCGCCGCAGCCCGACGACGCGACCCAGTATCGAGCGCAAACTGACGCGCTCAGGCTCCTTCGCGGGCGCCAGTTCACCCACCGGCGTCAACTCGAGCGCGACGCCTGTGAAATGCCTCGACACCGCGGCCATCGGCACGCGGCGAATCCCCATCGCAGGGTCGTGAATCACGATCGCATCGTTCGTGACCTTGGCGAGCACGACGAAGTGGTGCAGATCCCAGTGCAGGATGCACGGCGTGGACAATTGACGCAGCTCGGCCAGCTCCAGGCGCAACGGCCGCGCCGCGAACCCCAGCCGCTCGGCCATGCCGACCAGGTGCTTCAGGCTGGTGCCCTTGAGGGACACCGACAGCTGGCGCCTGAGCTCGGTGATCTCGCAGGGTTGGCCGTGGTAGCCGATGATCATCGCCAGGCACGCAACACCGCATTCGGCAGCCTCGGTCTGCATGACCATCGGCAGCCGTGAACCCCAACCGATGGCGAGCTTGTCGAGCGTACTCATGTGGGCTGCCTCCCGGTGACGGCGTAAAGGGGATCGAGCACCCACTCGAACAGACGCCGCCGCTCGAGTGCCACGTCGGCTTCCAGCGTCATCCCCGGCTGCAGCGCACGCGGCGCCAGCCGTGGCGCCGGTCACGCTCGTGAGCCCCGCCAGCTGCGCCGGCAGTTCAGCCGGGCTCAACGCCGCCCGCGAGACCCCCGCCACCACACCTTCGTAATGGCCGAACCGCTGGTACGGGAAGGCCTGATAGCGCAGCTGCACTCGCTGGCCGGCGCGCACGAAGCCGATGGCACGGCTCGGCGCGTACAGATGTGCCTCGAGCCTGCTGGCCGGCGGCACGATCGACAACAGCGGCGTTCCCGCGTCGGCCTTTGCGCCCAGTACGGCGTGGATAGCCGTCACCGTGCCATCGTGGGGTGCGACGACGACGATTTCACGCCGCGCTTCGGCCTCGGCGCGTTCCTGTTCGAGTTGCGCGATGCCGCGATCGAGGAGCGCCGTGCCCTGTCCCAGCTTCAGCGGCAGGTCGGCGCGCTCGGCTTCGATGTTCATGCGCTCGCGCACTGCGGTGAGCCGGCCGCGCTCGGCTGCGGCGAGGCGTGCCCGCTGTTCGATCAGCTCGGACTCGACCTGCTGCAACCGCATGTCGGATATGAAACCGTCGGCGTAGTGCTTGCGGTGCAGGGCGACGGACCGGGCCGCAATCTCGATCCGCTCGCGCAGCAGACCCATCTCACGGCCGAACTGTTCCTCTTCGGAGCGCAGGCCCGCCACGCGATTGGCCAGAGCCCGATCCTGCTGTGCGAGCAGGCGTTGTTGCTGGCTGCGCTCTTCGGCCATGCTGGCACGACGCTCGCTGAGCCGCTGCGTGATCTGGGCTTGCGTGGCTCCGAGGCGGGCGCTTTGCAGTTCGTCGGACAAGGTCAACAGGCGATCGCCCTTGCGCACCTGGGCGCCCTCCTTGACGTCGAGATTTCCGACGATGCCTGGGCGTGGTGCCTGCACGCGGACGACGCCCTCCTGTGGCAGGAGCCAGCCGTTGACGCGCGCGGTGCGCGTGAACTCGCCGAAGCACAGCAGCGCGATGATGGCCGCGGCAGCGATCAGGCCGACGAGTGTGAAAAGCCGGAATGAAGCACGCGGCGCCAGAACCACGGTGCCGAGCCACTGCGTCTGCCGCGCCTCCAGCACCTCCGAGCGGAACAGGCTCGAGTCCGCACGCGCGGGCTCGACATGGGTGCGCGCGGCGACGGCCGGTACCCAACGGTCGTCCTGGCCGTGGCCCACGCTCGATTCAGCGTCAGGATTTGCCTGGTTTGGCATTGCTGTCGACTCGAAGCGCGGGCCCGACAACTAGACGGACCCGCCCCCTCGAATGCGAGTGGTCAGAGGTTGGGGTTGACAGGGAAGCCACTCCCACCAATCGGGCCGCCGTCGTTGTTGTTCTCGGCGCCGTTATTCGGGTATGAGCCACCGGGAGCTCCTTGATCGCCATTGCCCAAGCCATTGTTCTTGGTGGACTGTGACACTCCCGCAGCGGGTGTATCTACCCCGCCGGCGACCAATTCCAGTTCTTCAGTTTGCAAGGTACGCATGTTGACCCCTTGATGAGAAACGCGACAAATGCAGCGCGGGGCGGTAGAACTCTTCCTCCCCCGACCCGTGGTCCGGTACCGTGTCGCACTCAGGCCACCGGAAGGCAAAGTAAATCGCGCCTCTGCAGTTCAGCAGTGTTAGGAATTGCAATGCCACGAGAACAGATGCAGTGCTCGGCAAAAAAGTACAACAATTGCGTAGCCGCCAGCGGCGCGTGGGGTTTTCCGCCACTGCGGAGCCACATGCGCATGGAGCTCAGCTGCAGAGGTTGTCGTTACGCCGGTTTCAAATTGTTTGAAATGCGGCGAATTTGTGCGCTGCCGTACAGTAGCGCGGCAGTTAGCCAAGGTGGAGACAAATGAAAGCGGCGCCCGTAGGCGCCGCTATTTATTCGACTTCTAAAAGAATTCTGGTAGGCGCGATTGGACTCGAACCAACGACCCCCACCATGTCAAGGTGGTGCTCTAACCAGCTGAGCTACGCGCCTGAATTCGTTTTCGAGCCTTCGATTGTAGCAGGGTCCGCGCCCACCTCTTCAGCGGCGTTTGGCCCACCTGACGCCGCGCACGTCGGCCACAAGGCCCAGCACCTTGCTCAGGCGCCCGGAATCGGC
>JAQZBU010000231.1 GCA_029237735.1 Ramlibacter sp.
CGACACGCTGGTGGAGACCTTCACGGTCGACTCGGCCGACGGCAGCGACACCCAGACCATCACCGTGACGGTCACGGGCACCAACGACGTGGCGGTGATTGGTGGGACGACGACCGGATCTGTCACGGAAGACAGTGCCACGACTACCGCTACCGGCACGCTGACTGCCACCGACGTGGACAACACGAATAACCTCTTCCAGGTCGTGGCCGCGGGAACCGCGACCACCAATGGTTACGGCACGTTCGGAATGACGACGGCAGGCGTGTGGACGTACACGTTGAACAACAGCAATCCGATTGTGAATGCGTTGAACACTGGCAGCACGCTCAGCGACTCCTTTACGGTTCTCAGCGACGACGGCACCAGTCAGGTGGTGAACGTTACGATCAATGGCAACACCGATGTCATCAACCATGCACCGACCAATATCACGCTGAAAGCCGCCGACTACGGTAACAGTCTACCGGGTGCCGACGACACGGTCGCAACGATTGTTACGACCGATGTGGACGCTGGTGACACTCACACGTATACGGTCACGGGCCCGGGCGCTGCCGGCTTTTCGATCTCCGGCAGCAATCTTGTTGTTTCGGCTGCTGGGCTGACCAACAACAGTACCTACACCATCCTGATCACGGCCACGGATTCCGGATCGGCCACGTATGTCGAAACTTTCAACATCATCACCGGCTCGGGAAACCCAAACACTTTGCCGACGGGCGGGACGGGCCTGTCGAACGAGGACATTCTTTACGGGCTCAATAACACTGACATCATGTACGGCGGCACCGGTGCGGACACCCTTTTTGGCCAGGCGGGCGACGACGTGCTTCAAGGTGGCGATGGCAATGACACGCTCAACGGCGGTGCCGGCAGCGACCAGTTCATCTTCAACACCGCCCTCGGTGCGTCGAATGTGGACACGATCGTCGACTTCTTGTCTGGAACCGACAAGATTGTCCTGGATGACGCAGTATTCACTGCCTTGTCTCCCAGCGCGCTAAGTGCTGGCGCCTTCGACGTCGTCGGCGTGGGCGCGGCCGCAACAACAAGTACGCGGATTATTTACGACCAGTCGACGGGCGTGCTCTCCTATGACGCCGACGGCACCGACCCCGGCGCGGCGGTGCAAATCGCGTTGATCGGCGTCACTACCCATCCGACACTGGTGGTTGGCGACTTCACCGTTATTTAGGCAGCGTGAAGAACGGAGCGGCCGAGTAGGACTTTCAGCCCTCACGTCTATAGTGCCTACGCACCCTTAACGCGCGAGGTTCTATGAATTCCGAAGGTCTGCGTGCCATCCAGGCGCCGCTTAAAGAGCGTTACCGCGAAACGCCCGAGGCGGCGATGATCACCCTGAGCGCCCAAGGGCGCATCGGTGAAGGTGTGAGTTGCAAGATCGAAACTGGCAAAGCGCTCGTCGTCGCCGGACTGCACCCGGCCACCGGCGGAAGCGGGCTGGCGGCCTGTTCCGGCGACATGCTGCTCGAAGCCCTGGTGGCCTGCGCCGGGGTGACGCTCAACGCGGTCGCCACCGCGCTGGGTATCGAATTGCGCGATGCATCGCTGCGGGCCGAAGGCGATCTGGATTTCCGGGGAACGCTCGGTCTCTCCAAGGAGGTTCCGGTTGGTTTCCAGCACATCCGGCTGGAGTTCACACTCGACACCGACGCATCGGAAGAGCAGCTCGCGACGCTGCTGCGCCTGACTGAAAGATACTGCGTCGTGTACCAGACCCTGGCCCGCCCACCTGCGCTGGCAGTCACGCGCAAGGCTGTTATCGACCATGTTTCGCATGAAATCATCGCAGACGGACACTGAATTCGAAATCCGCCCGGTAGAGATATTCCCTGAGCCGGCATTCTCGCAACTCCAGCGGCAGGTCTTTGCCGATGTGCAGCGCGAGTCCGATGAACTCGACGCGCTGTTGCGCGCCGAGGCGGCTGCTGAGGCAGCACCTGCCACGCACCCACCCATGTTCCGTCTCGGCGCCTACATCGGCGAGGAACTGGTGGGCTGGTCCAATGGCTGGATGGAGCGCGGCCGGGTGTTCTACATGGCCAACAGCGGGGTCGTCGCGGCGCATCGCCGCAAGGGTGTCTACACGGCATTGCTGTCGGCGGTTCGCGATCATGCAGTGTCGCAAGGCGTCGTGACCCTTCGCTCGCAGCACTCCGTTCTCAACAACGCCGTGATCATCACCAAGCTGCGGTTCGGCTTCCACGTGTCGGGGTTGTCGCAATCCGCGCAGATGGGTACGCTCGTCGAGCTGAGCTATCACCTGTCGCCACCGCGGCAGGAGATGTTCCGCGGCCGGGCGATCCCGTTCGTGGGACGGCCGTCGTAGCCGCTCAGGCTTTGCCGGCCGGCTCGCCGAAGTAGGGCACCCCCACCCTCAGCTCCTCGTAGACCAGGTAATCCGTTGGCTCCATCCCCAGCGAGCTGTACGTCCGCTGCGCAGTGGTGTTGTCCTTCTCGACGTACAGGCGGAACCCGCAGATGCCAGGGTTGGCCCGCGCCATGTCGCGCACGTAGTCGTAGAGCGCGCGGTACACGCCCTGGCGACGCGCGGCGGGCACGATGTACACGCTCTGGATCCACCAGAACAGGCCGTTGCGCCAATCGCTCCACTCGTTGGTGATCATCAGGCTGCCGACGACGCTGCCCGCCCGTTCCGCCACCACGTAAAAGCCCAGCGACGGGTCGTTCAGCAGCCGCAGCACGCCGGGGTTCACCCGCTCGGGAAGCAGCGTCTTGCCTTCCGTCTCCAACGCCATCGCGCTGTTGAAGCCCGCGATCGCGTCGGCGTCGCGCAGCTCGGCCTTGCGGATGGTGAGGGGGTGAGTCATGGTTTTTTCCAGTAGCTGTAGGTCCACGCGGTCTCGAAGCCGGCGCGGCGGTACAGCGCCAGCGCGGATGCGTTCGACGCTTCCACCTGCAGGAAGACGCGGTCGATGCCGCGCGATTGCGCGGCCTGGGCCAGCGTGGCCAGCACACGGCCCGCTAGACCGTGGCCGCGGCAGTGCTGCGCGGTGCGCATGCCATGCACGCTGGCCCAGCCATGGCTGAAGCCGCCCATGCCCGCCGCAACGGTCTCGTCGCCCTCGCGGATGCTGGCGAATAGGGCGCCGGGAGCGCGGCTCAAGGTGGCGACGCGGCTGGCACCATCGACCGGATCGAACCCCTCGCCGACGAAGACCGAGGCCCAGTCCGGATCGGGG
>JAQZBU010000118.1 GCA_029237735.1 Ramlibacter sp.
AACGGTGGCGGCGATGCGGGCGAGGTCGGGTTCTGCATTCATAGTTCAATGGTAGCCAAACTATTGATGCTCGACAAACCGGTCTGGGCTGGCGACACTCCAATCTTCGACACGCATTCACTGCAGAGACATGTCCCACTACACCGCGCAAATCCTCTGGCAGCGCAACGGCCTGGACTCCACCGGCAACCGCTACAGCCGGCGCCACCTGATCCGTTTCGACGGGGGCGCCGAGCTGCCGGCTTCGTCGTCGCCCCATGTCGTGCCGCCGCCGCAATCCGACCCGGCGGCCGTGGACCCGGAAGAGATGTTCGTTGCATCGCTTTCCAGTTGCCACATGCTGTGGTTTCTGTCGATCGCGGCAAAGCGAGGCTTCTGCGTCGACAGCTACGCCGACAACGCCGAAGGCACGATGGAGCGCAATGCGGCGGGCAAGTTGGCAATGACAACGGTGACGCTGCGGCCGCAGGCGATTTTCTCGGGCGAGAAACGGCCCACGCGCGAACAGCTGGACGAACTACACCACCGCGCGCACGAGGAGTGCTTCATCGCGAACTCCGTAACGACAGACGTGCGCTGCGAACCCCAGGACTAGAACCATGACTATCACCTGCTTCATCCGCTACGAGATCGACCCGTTCCAGCGAGAGGCCTTCCGCCAATACGCGGTGGCATGGGCGGAGATCATCCCGCGCCTGGGCGGTAACCTGCTGGGCTACTTCCTGCCGCACGAGGGCAGCAACTACGAAGCGTGGGGCCTGATCGCGTTCGACAGCCTGGCCGACTACGAGGCGTATCGCGCGCGCCTGAGGCGCGACCCGAAGGCGGTCGACAACTTCACCTTCGCGCAGCGCGAGCGCTTCATCCTGCGCGAGGAGCGACGCTTCACCGAGGTCGTGCCCGAGGCCTTCCAGCGGCCGGCGGTGGGAGCCGCCGCATGATCGCCGTCATCTTCGAAGTCTGGCCGCACCCCGACCACCGCGCAGGCTACCTCGACTGGGCCGCCGAGCTGAAGAGTGAGCTGGTGAAGATGGACGGCTTTATTTCCATCGAGCGGTTTCAGAGCCTCACCGATCCGGGGAAGCTGCTGTCGCTGCAGTTCTGGCGCGATGAGTCGTGCCTCACGGCTTGGCGCAACCTGGATGCGCATCGCGCCGCGCAGGCGGCGGGCCGCAAGACGATGTTCAAGGAATACCGGCTGCGGATCGCCGAGGTGACGCGGGATTACGGGCTCAATGAGCGCGACCAGGCGCCTGCCGATTCACGGGCCGCCCACGGCTGATTCGCCTGGCCCGGCGTCCGTCGACAGCGCGTCGTCGCAGTGCACCGGCACGCGGCACACGCCGTCCACGCTTGCGATGGCTTCGATCTCGATCAAGGGCGACTGCCAGTTCACGCTGCCGAAGATCGATGCGAACGCGGCATCGGCGGCGTCGCGGCCGGTGGCCAGGCGGATGAAGCCCATGGGAATAGCCGTGCCGGAGGGATCGAACAGGTACCAGCGGTGGCCGACGTAGGCCTCGACATAGGCGTGGAAGTCCGGCGGCCCGAGCTTCGGATCGGCGCCGTAGTCGATGCCGGTGGCGAACCGCGCGGGAATGTTCACCGCGCGGCACAGCGCAATCATCAGGTGCGCGAAATCGCGGCAGACGCCCTGCTTGGTGACCAGCGTGTCGCACGCCGACGTGTTGCCGTCCGAGCTGTTCGACAGGAAATCGACGTGGCGCAGCACCCAGTCGCGAATCGCCTGCACCCGGCCGTAGCCCTGCCACAGGCTGCCGAATTCCGCGAAGGCGAAGCGGTGCAGGCGGTCGGACTCGCAATAGCGGCTGGGGTAGAGGTAGGGCAGGACCTGCGCGGGCAGGTCGGATATCCACACTTCTTCCAGCGACGCGGGCGCAGCGCGGTGGTGCGCCAGGTCCACCACGGTTTCGCACGTGATGCGCAGCGGCCCGGTGTCGGCGCGCAGCCGCAGGAAGCGCGCCTGCGTGACCGGCTCGATGTAGGTATGCGTGGCCAGAGCGGGGCTGACATGCAGCTGCTCGCTCACCACGCGCTGCTGCGGTGTGCGCGTGGCCTGCACGTTGAAGATGAAGTCGCAGCCGTCGGCGCGCACGTCATAGCGCAGGTCTGCCTTGTAGCGCAGGCGGATCGGAGGGGTGGCGGCAGATGTCATGTACCGCCCATTTTGCGCTTCAGCCGGCCACGCCTTTGTAGAACATGTAAGCCGCGAGCATGTAGAGCAGGGTCGCGAAGATGCGCTTGAGCCTGTCCACTGGCAAGGCGTGCGCCGCCTTCGCGCCCAACGGTGCTGTGAACACGCTGCACAGCGCGATCACGACCAAACCGGGCAGCCAGATGTAGCCGAATGACGCGGGCGGCAGGTTCTGCACCGACAGGCCGGCGATTGCGTAACCCGTGACGTTGGCCAGCGCGATCGGGAAGCCCAGCGCGGCCGACGTGGCCACGGCGTTGTGGATCGCGACGTTGCACCAGGTCATGAACGGCACGCTGATGAAGCCGCCGCCGGCGCCCACCAGTCCCGACAGGAAGCCGATGAAGCCGCCGGCCGCGAACTGGCCGGCCGTGCCGGGCATCTGGCGCGTCGGCTTGGGCTTGCGGTTGAGGAACATCTGGGTCGCCGAAAAGCCCACGAATAGCGCGAAGAAGATCGCCAGGAAGGAGCCCTTGAGGAGCGCGAACACGCCGAGGCTGGAGACGATGCTGCCGGCCACGATGCCCGGTGCCAGGCCCTTGACGAGGTCCCAGCGCACGGCGCCGCGCTTGTGGTGGGAGCGCACGCTGGAGACCGAGGTGAAGATGATGGTGGCCATCGACGTGGCGATCGCCATCTTCACCGCCAAGTCGGGCGCCACGCCCTGGTTCGACAGGATGATGGTGAGAAACGGCACCATCAGCATGCCGCCGCCGATGCCCAGCAGGCCCGCGAGGAAGCCGGTGCCGATGCCCAGCAGGGCGAGTTCGAAAATCAGGAGGGGTTGCAGAGACATCCTGCGATTCTCGCAGGCTCAGCGTTAGCCGATCCCCCATTGAAAAAGCCGGATTCACTCCGGCTTTTCCGTTCAACGAACAAGGCGTCTGCAAGTGCCACCGGACCGGCATCCTGAACCGGGGTTCAGGTGGGCTAGGTCAGCTTGGCTTTGGGTTCATCTAACGCGAGACGATCACGCTAGCCAAGAGATGTTCCCAGCCCGGGCTCAATGAGCATTGGTTCAAGGAAATATAAAGCCCGGCACGCACTGCAGACACGGGTTCATTGTAGGGGCTCGGGCGAGCAGGTGGGCGCAAAAAAATTTGGCCCACTCACTCGAAAGGGAACTTGACAATCGGGAAAACAGGCGAACTGTGGCGGCTAGATCAACCGGCCGTCGTCACCCAGTGCGGTGTCCAGGCGCTGCAACAGGTTGGCCAGGCGCGGATCATTCAAATCGTGCCCATTGCTGTTGCCCTGCACGGGAAGCTCGGAGTGCGCGAACGATGGAGCCTGGACCGGCGGACTGCGGTCGCTGACGTCGAAGGCCAGGTTGAGCGCGGCGAGGACGGCGATGCGATCACGCGCCTTTACCTTGCCTGCATCGCGGATCTTGCACATGGCGGTGTCGACTTTCTCCACCGCCTCCAGCAGGCGCTGCTCGCCGCCCTCGGGGCAGGCCAGGAGGTAGCTCTGGCCCATGATCTGGACCTCTAGTTGCTTCATCCTTGCGCTCATGCGGCGCTCTTGATATCGGGCAGCCGCTCGAGCAACGCGTCCACGCGGGCGCGGGCGGCCGAGAGGCGGGACTTGAGGGAGTCGCGTTCGTGCGTGAGCACTTCGACCTGTTCAGTCAGCAGCTTGTTGGTGCGCTGCAGTTCCTCGTAACGCACGAGCAGGCGCTCGACGCGTTCCGCAATCTGGTCGATTTGGGAGGCACTGGGCATACGGTGGTAATTGTAGGGTTTTGTGACAGATTTCAATCTAAAATGTCCAGCGTTGGTGCTCGCGGTGTGGTTCACATGCCGCAGTTCAACGGGAAGCAGGAGGCTCGGACCGTTCGCACGGCCTTGGCTAACCTGCGCTGCCCCCGCAACGGTAAGCGGACGAATTTCATCGAAATTCCGCTTCCATCATGCAAAGCCACTGGGCGCGCCTGAAACAGCGCGCCTGGGAAGGCGATGGAAACGCCCCGCCAGCCCGGATACCGGCCAACACGGCGGCCGCGCCATTCCTTTTCGGGGAAAGACGCGGCCTTGACGCCCAATGTACTGGCGGGGAAGCCAGTCCGGGTATTGAAACGTGTCCTTTCCATCATGAACGCTTCGTCTTTTCCCCCGCGCGCCACCGCGCTTTCCCTGGTGCTCGCCGCCGCATGGCCCGGTGCATCCGCGCAGGTTATCGCCCAACGGATTTCCCTGCCTGAAACCGTCATCACCGCCACCCGCTTCGCCGAACCGGTGCAATCGCTGCCGCTGGGCGTCAGCGTCATCACTGCCGACGAAATCCGTGCCTCCGGCGCGGCCACGATCAATGAGGCGCTGATGCGCATCCTCGGCGTCGTCGGCCGGCAGGATTTTTATGGCGGCGGCGAATACAACCTCGACCTGCGCGGCTTCGGCGGCACGGCCGACAACAACCAGCTCGTCATCGTGGACGGCCTGCGCGTCTCGGAAGCCGATCTCGGCGGCACCCGGCTGGCGGGCATCCCGATCGAATCGGTGGAGCGTGTCGAGATCCTGCGCGGCAGCGGCGCCGTGCTGTACGGCGAAGGCGCCACCGGAGGCGTCATCGTCATCACAACCAAGGCCGGCTCGGATGCGGCACGCCGCAACGCCGCCTCGGTGTACGCCGCGGCGGGCAGCCACAGCCTGCGCGATCTGCGCGCCAACGCGACCGTGTCCGGCGGCGGCTTTTCGCTCGACGTGTCCGGCCAGAAGCGCGACACCGACAACCACCGCGACAACTTCCGCTCGGAGACCGACGCGCTCTCCGTCACGGCGCAATGGGCCAACGACTGGTTGCGCCTGGGCGCGCGTGCTGGGCGCGACACGCTCGATACGCGGCTGCCCGGCGCTCTCACGCTGGCACAGTACGAAGCCAACCCGCGCCAATCCACCAAGCCGGATGACAGGGCCGATATCGATAACCAGCGTGCCAGCGTCTTCGCCGAGACGCAACTGGGCAGCTGGCAGCTGGCCGCTGACGCGGGGCAGCGCGAGAAGAGCCTCACCAGCCTCAACAGTGGTTTTCCGTTCGACTACGACATCGATGCATCCAGCTACGGCCTGCGCGCGCGCAACCAGGTGACCGCCGGCGGCGTGCGCAATTTGCTGGTGGTGGGCACGGATTACGCGAAGTGGACGCGCGATGTGCTCGGTGCGTTCGGCTCCACCGCCAACCAGTCCTCGCGCGCCTGGTACCTCAAGGACGACGTGACGCTGGCCGGTGGCACGCGTCTTTCCGCGGGGTTGCGCACCGAGAAGATCGCCAAGGAAAACACCAACGCGATTTCCGGCACGAGCGACCGGCAACATGCCTGGGAACTGGGCGTGAGCCATCCGTTCGGGGCGGGCATCACGGCTTATGCGCGCGCCGGCCGCAGCTACCGACTGGCCAACGTGGACGAGTTCGGCTACACCTCGCCCGCCACCATCCTCGAGCCGCAGACCTCGCGCGACCTGGAACTGGGGGCGCGCTTCGCCTATGCATCGGGCAAGGCGGAAGTGAGGGTGTATCGCAGCCTGCTGGACAACGAGATCGGGTTTGATCCGAACGCGGCCGGGCCGTTCGGCTTTGCCGGCGCGAACGTCAACTTCGATCCGACGCGCAGGCAGGGCCTGGAGCTGGACACGAGCCATGCGTTGTCGAAATCCGTCACGCTGCGCGTGAACGCGGCTCTGCGGCAGGCAAGCTTCCGCTCGGGCCCGTACGCGGGCAACGACGTGCCGCTGGTGCCGCGCAAGACCATCGCCGTACGTGCCGACTGGACGCCCGCCGCTGGACATCGGGTGAGCGGCGGAGTCAACTGGGTATCCTCGCAGCATCCAGATTTCAACAACGCTTGCACCATGCCGGCCTACACGATTGGCGACGCGCGCTATGCCTTCCAATGGCAGAAGGTCGAGCTGTCCCTGGGCGTGAACAACCTTTTCGACAGGAAGTATTTCACGCAGGCCTTCGGCTGCGCAGCCGGTGTCACGGCGGCCGTCTATCCCGAGCCGGGGCGCACCGTCACCGCGGCCGTACGCTTGCAGTTCTGACACAAAGGAATTTGAGTGCCGCACTTCGACCTGCCCCGCGGACCGCAGCGGATCGTCTGCCTCACCGAGGAGACGACCGAGTGGCTGTACCTGCTGGGGCAAGAGGATCGCATCGTCGGCATTTCCGGCTACACGGTGCGCCCGCGGCGCGCGCGCGAGGAAAAGCCCAAGGTCAGCGCTTTCCTCAACGCGAAGATCGACAAGATCCTCGCGCTGCGGCCCGACTGCGTCTTCGGTTTTTCCGACCTGCAGGCCGACATCGCCGCCGAGCTGATCCGCAAGGGCGTGGCGATCGAGCAAGCTGCCAAGGCGCTGCCGCGTCGCCCAAAGGTGTACTTCGAGGAATGGGACGAGCCGCACATCAGCGCGATCCGCTGGGTGTCGGAGCTCGTGGGCATCGCCGGCGGCGACGACTGCTTTGCGGAACTCGCGGCGCAGCCAATGGGAAAGGATCGCATCATTGCCGATGGTGCGGAGATCGCACGGCGCAACCCCGACATCATCGTGGGCTCATGGTGCGGCAAGAAGTTCAGGCCCGAAAAGGTGGCAGCACGGCCGGGATGGGAAGCAGTGAACGCGGTGAAGAACGTGCAGCTATTCGAAATCAAGTCCGCGGACATCCTGCAACCGGGGCCAGCCGCGTTGACCGACGGCGTGGAGCAGCTGCACCGCATCGTCATGGCCTGGAGCAAACAGGTGGCCCCCACGCTTGTGGCTGAAGCCGCTGCACTGCCCCCGGAGGGGGCCGTCCGCGCCTTGGGGCGGCCCGGCGGCGCGGAGTCCCCATGACGAGAGCAATAACGATCGCGCGCAGCGAACTGATCCTGGGCGCCCAGAAAAGCGGCAAGACCGTCCGCGCGGAATCGCTCGCGGCCGCCTGGCTCGATGAGTCGCCCGAGCATCGCGCCGTATACATCGCCACGGCGCAAGCCTGGGACGAGGACATGCGCGAGCGCATCTGGCAACACCGCCGCCGGCGCGCCGAGCGCGTGCCGCGCATGCTGACCGTGGAAGAGCCGCTGGAGCTGGCGCACGCCATCGGCCGCCACAGCCGCGCCGATACCTTGATCGTCGTCGATTGCCTGACGCTGTGGCTGACGGCACGGCTGATGTCGTCCGTGCCGGGCGACGCTTCGACTGGCACGACAGCACCGGCCGACACTATCGCCCATGCGCTGCGCGTCTGCGCCGGCCCCATCGTGCTGATCAGCAATGAGATCGGCCCCGGCGCGGTGCCGACGGGAACTGACGCGCGTACTTTCCTCGAAGCGCTGGGCGGCCTCAACCAGCAGGCTTCGGCCGCCTGCGAGCGCGTGACGCTGATGTCCGCCGGCCAGGCGCTGGTGCTCAAGGGCGCGTCATGAACCTCATGATGATCGCGCGCGCATTGCTGCTGGCGTTGTGCGCCCTCGCATGGAATGCGCATGCGGGGAGGGTGGTGGATGACCGGGGCGTTGTGCTGGAGCTGCCGCGGCCGCCGCAGCGCATCGTGGCCATGCTGCCATCGCTGACGGAAATGGTCTGCGAGCTGGGCGCGTGCGATCGCCTCGTCGGCCTGGACGATTATTCGAACTGGCCGGCGCAGGTGCGCCAGCTGCCGCGCCTGGGCGGCCTGGACGACACGAACATCGAGCGCGTCATCGCGCTCCAGCCGGACCTCGTGCTGCTGGCATCGTCCTCGCGTGCCGTGGGCCGCCTGGAGGGGCTGGGCATCAAGGTGGCCACGCTCGAGCCCAAGACGCTGGCCGACCTGCGCAGGGTGTGGGCGCAGTTGGCGCAGGTGCTGGAAGTCCCCGACGGCGCGGCGCGCTGGCAGCGGGTGGAGGCGGCGGTCGACGCGGCTGCCCGCCGGCTGCCCGCAGCCCTGCGGGGCACCACCGTGTACTTCGAGGTGAACAGCGCGCCATATGCGGCGAGCGAAGACTCGTTCATCGGCGAGCTGCTCGCGCGCATCGGCGTCGTCAACGTCGTGCCAGGCAAGCTGGGGCCTTTTCCGAAGCTCAATCCGGAGTTCGTGGTGCGTGCCGACCCGCAGGTCATCATGGTTTCAGACCACGATGCGCGTTCGCTCAAAACACGTCCTGGTTGGGACCGCATTCGTGCCGTGCGCGACGGGCGAGTCTGCCTCTTCGACGCGGAACAAGGCGACGTGCTGGTGCGCGCGGGTCCCCGCATGGCACAGGCGGTGCAGCTGATGGTCGATTGCCTGCAAAGGCGGGGGAGTACGCAGTGAACGGCGGCGTGCATTCAGCTCCCTCCCCCTCTGGGGGAGGGGTGGGGTGGGGGCACGGGCCCGGCGCGCTGGCACTGCTGCTTCTGGTCGCCTCGGTATTGCTGTGCATCGCGGGCGTCGCCGTCGGCAGCCTGGGCTGGGAGCCGGTCTGGGCCGGCGGTAGTGATGCCTCCGCCGCCATCCTGTGGGAGATCCGCCTGCCGCGCACGCTCGGCGCATGGCTGGCCGGCGCCTTGCTCGGCCTGGCCGGCGCTGTCGCGCAGGGCCTGTTCCGCAACCCGCTTGCCGATCCGTACCTGCTCGGCAGCGCGACCGGCGCCGCGCTGGGCGTGGCCGTGCTGCTCGTGCTGATCGGGGCTTCGCCGATGGCCGCGAGCAGCTGGGTGGCGCGCCTGGGCCTCACGGGCGCTGCCTTCAGCGGCGCCGTCGCAGCCGTGCTCGTGACGCTGGGCCTGGCGAAGGGCGTGCAGCACACGCTGCGCCTTCTGCTGGCCGGCGTCGTCGTGGGCATGGTGTTCGGAGCCTTTGCCGCGCTGGTGATGTTCTGGGTGCCGGACATCATGCGGGCGATGCAGGCTTTCCTGCTCGGCACCACCGGCTTTCTGGGGTGGGGCAGCGTGGGCCTGCTGGCTGCGCTGTTCATCGTGAATCTGGCGGCGGCGGTGATGTTCAGCCGCGCGCTCGACGCGCTGTCGCTGGGCGACACCACGGCGCAGAGCCTGGGCGTCTCGCTTGGCCCGGTGCGCATCGTGCTGATCGGCGTGATGGCACTGGCCACCGGGGCCGCCGTCGCGCAAGTGGGGCTGATCGCCTTTATCGGCCTTGTCGCGCCGCACCTGGTGCGCGCCGCCGTCAAACCCACGCACCGGTGGCTGCTACCCCTCGCCGCGCTCGCCGGCGGCGTGCTGCTGCTGGCGGCCGACGTGCTGGCGCGCTGGCTGCTCGCGCCGCGCGAATTGCCGGTGGGCGTGCTCACCGCCGTGCTGGGCGGCGGCTACCTGTTGTGGCTGATGCATCGGAGGCCGTGGTGACCCCTGCCTCATCCGTCGCATTGCAGGCCGACGGCGTGCGTGTCACGCTCGGTGACACCGAAGTGCTGCACGGGGTGACGCTCGCCTTGCCCGCGGGGCGCTGGACGACCATTGTGGGTCCGAACGGGGCAGGCAAGAGCACGCTCCTCAAGGCCATGTCGCAATTGCTACCCCACGAGGGGCGCGTGCGGATGCTGGACCGCGACGCTGCGGCGTGGAGTCACAAGGAACGAGCCCGCACGCTCGCATGGCTGGGGCAGAACGAGGGCGGCGCGGAAGACCTGCTGGCGCAGGACGTCGTGATGCTCGGCCGCCTGCCGCACCAGCCGTGGCTGGGCGCCGCCAGCGGGCAGGACCACTCCGCCGTGCAAGCCGCGATGCGGGAAACGCAATGCTGGGATTGGCGCCGCCGCTCCCTCGGAAGCCTCTCGGGTGGCGAGCGCCAGCGGGTGCTTTTGGCGCGGGCGCTGGCCGTGCAAGCACCGCTGCTGCTGATGGACGAGCCGCTCGCGAACCTCGACCCGCCGCACCAGTCGGACTGGCTGCGCATCGTGCGCCGCCATGTCGAGCGCGGCGGCACGGCGCTGTCGGTGCTGCACGAAATCACCATGGCGCTGCACGCGGACGAGATGGTCGTCATGGACGCGGGGCAGGTGCTGCACCAGGGGCGCTGCAACGACGCAGCGACGCATCGTGCGCTGGAAGCGGTGTTCCAGCGGCGCATCGGCATCCATTCGCTGGCCGGGCAGTGGGTCGCGCTGCCCAACGAATGAAGCAAGTCGCGATGGCACGCTGCGTCATGGTGCTGGGCACGACCAGCGGCGCGGGCAAAAGCTGGCTGGCGACGGCGCTGTGCCGCTGGTATGCGCGGCAGGGCTTCAAGGTTGCCCCCTTCAAGGCGCAGAACATGAGCAACAACGCCCGAGTCGTAGCCCCCACGCTTGTCGCTTCGCGTACTGCGCTGCCCCCCGAGGGGGCCGTGTCCTGGCTAGGGGCGGCCCGTCGCCAGGAGGTCGTAGCCCCCACGCTTGCCGCTTCGCGTACTGCGCTGCCCCCCGAGGGGGCCGTGTCCTGGCTAGGGGCGGCCCGTCGCCAGGACGCGGGCGGCGAGATCGGCAGCGCGCAGTACTTCCAGGCGCTCGCGGCTCGCGCCGAGCCCGATGTGCGCATGAATCCACTGCTTCTCAAGCCTGAGCGCGATACGCGCAGCCAGGTGGTGCTGCTCGGCCGGGTGGACGCCGAACTCACCCGCATGCCATGGCATGAGAGAGGCGCGAGGGTGTGGCCGGTGGTAACACAGGCGCTCGACGAACTCCGCGCGGACAACGACGTCGTCGTCATCGAGGGCGCGGGCTCGCCCGCAGAGATCAACCTGAAGCACAGCGACATCGTCAACATGCGAATTGCACGGCACGCCGATGCGCGCTGCCTGCTCGTGACAGACATCGACCGCGGCGGCGCCTTCGCGCACCTGTACGGCACCTGGGCGCTACTGGACGAAGCCGAGCGGGCCCTGGTGCGGGGCTTCGTGCTGAACAAGTTCCGCGGTGATGCATCGCTGCTTGAACCAGGGCCTCGCATGCTCGAGGAGCTCACCGGAATCCCTTGCGTGGCGACGCTGCCGATGTGGCGCCAACATGGATTGCCCGACGAGGACGGCGTGTTCGACGAGCGCAGCCCGCACGCCGGCGCCGTGCACAAAATGGTCGCCATCGTCGCGTATCCACGCATCAGCAACCTCGACGAATTCCAGGCGCTCAAGAACGTGGCCGGCGTGCGCCTCGTCTGGGCGCGCTCACCGGCCGACATCGCGCAGGCTGACTGGGTCATCCTGCCCGGCTCCAAGCACACCAGCGGCGACCTCGCCTGGCTGCGCTCGCAGGGGCTCGACCGCGCCATCGCGCAGCATGCGCAGCGCGGCGGCGCGGTGCTGGGGATTTGCGGCGGGCTGCAGATGCTCGGCGAGGCGCTCATCGACACGGAGGGTATCGATGGCAATGGCCCAGGCCTGGGCTTGCTGCCCCTGGTCACCGTATTCGAGCCGGAAAAGTTCGTGAAGAAAACACAGGCACGTTTCGGCGACATCATCGGGCCCTGGGCGGCGCTGTCGGGCGCCGAAGTTTCGGGCTACGAAATCCACAACGGCCGCACGTCGCAGCATGCCGGCATGGGGGCAGGGCGGTTGGTCATGCCGGGCGGCCTCGCCTGGCAGAATGACCAGGGCAACGTGCTGGGCGTGTACCTGCATGGCCTGTTCGAGGATCCCGCCGTCCTCCACGCGCTGTTCGGCGCCCGCGTGCCCACGCTGGAGAGCGTGTTCGACGGATTGGCCGATTTCATCGACGCTCACTTTGTTGCCGGTGTCATCCCGGACTTGATTCGCGAGCCGTGATTGTGGCGGGCGCTCGCCGCACGCGGATTTGCCCGCGAGGTCTACGAATCAAACGAACGCCCAGCCCCACCCGCACGCGGATAATAGTGTCAACGCTGTTGTGCGGTGGCCATCGAGCGTCTATGCTTTACACGTCAGCCATGCCGCCCGCGCAGTGGAGCCAGTCCGAGCTCTTCCTCATCGCCGTGATGCCCTCGGCCATGAGCTTCGTGGGCCTGGAAGGCGGTGTGTACGATATGGAACTGGAAGAGCGCGAGAAGAAGAAGCACCGCGCCGTCCTCGACGACGGCCTGCGCCGCCTCTCGGACGCGGGCTATGCGGCCCGCGGCGAAGTGCTGGTGGGCGAGGCGGTCGACGAGATCACCAAGTACGCGCGCAAGATCGAAGCCAACCTGATCGTCGTGGGCCACAAGCACCTGGACAGCTGGGCCGCACGCTGGTGGCGCGGCTCGATTTCCGGCGCCTTGATCGAGCACGCGCCTTGCAGCGTGCTGGTTGTCATCACACCATAGCGAGGTCATCATGGCGCTGCAGTTCCCGGTCACGCGCCGGGCGCCCGACCGTTCCGCCGCGCTGGCGCAGTACCGTCGCCGCGCCCCCGGCTACGACACCGAGCTCGCGCTCTTCGAGCCCATCCGTTGCGAAGCCATAACCCGCCTTGACCTTCGTCGTGGCGATACGGTGCTGGATGTCGGCTGCGGCACCGGCCTGTCGTTCGAGCTATTGCACGATCGCATCGGCAAGGCGGGCCGCATCGTGGGAATCGAACAGTGCCCGGAGATGCTGGACAAGGCCAAAACCCGCGTTGAAGAGAACCACTGGCGCCATGTCGACCTGGTGTGCGCGCCGGCCGCCACCGCGCCCATCCCGGTGCAGGCCGACGCGGCGCTCTTCCACTTCACGCACGATGTGTTGCGCGAACGCGCGGCCATTGGCAACGTGCTTGCGCACCTCAAGCCGGGCGCGCGCGTTGTCGCAACCGGCCTGCAGTGGGCGCCGGCGTGGGCCTGGCCCACCAATGGGTTCGTGCTGCTGGCGGCGATGTACTCGGTGACGTCGTTCGACGGCCTGGGCAGGCCGTGGGACATGCTGGCGCGGCGGTTGTCGGACGTTGATGTCCGGACATCTCTGATGGGTGGCATCTACATTCTCAGCGGCGTGTACTCGCCGGACTTGCACTGAGGGACAAACCCGGGCGCCGGGGAGGGGCGGCTGCGGTAACCTTGCGCCATGCAAGTTCAACGTTCATCCCTTCGCCTCGCCTGCGCAACGCTTCTCGCGGCCCTGCTGGCCGCATGCGCCGGCACGCCAACGACTCAAGACAAGCCCCGGCTCGTCGTCTTCATGGCCGTGGATGGCCTGCCGCAGCGCCAGGTGCTGGGCTACCGCGACCAGCTCGCGCCGGACGGCTTCGCACGCTTCCTGGACCGTGGCGCCTGGTTCGCGGATGCGCACTACAGGCACTCGTTCACCGTCACCGCCGCGGGCCACGCCACCATGCTCACCGGTGCCTACCCGCACCGTACGGGTGTGATCGGCAACGAATGGCGCGACCCGGTCAGCGGCGCGCAGGTCTACAACACCGGCGACACCGGCGCAACCTACATCGGGCACAGAACCAACCCGCTGGACGGCACCAGCCCGCGCAACCTGAAAGTGGAGACGGTAGGCGACGTGCTGCGCAAGGCGGACCCGCGTTCCAAGGTGATCGCGATCTCGGGCAAGGACCGCGGCGCCATTCTGCCCGCGGGCAAGACCGGCACCGCCTACATGTACATGGGTGCTAGCGGGCAGTTCGCGTCCACCACGTTCTACATGCAGCAGCACCCGGCGTGGGTAAACGATTTCAACGCGAAAAAACCCGCCGATCGCTTCTTCAAGACCGAATGGAAGCCGCTGCTGCCCGAGGGTGCCTACGCGCGCTCGATCCCCGACAGCCAACCCTGGTTCGGCCCGCGCGGCGGCAAGTTGCCGATGATGATGGGTGTCGCTGCCGACGATGCCCCCGGCCCCGCCTACTATTCCGCGCTGCTGGCCAGCCCGTTTGCCGACATGCTGTCACTGGAGTTCGCGCGCGCCGCGATCGCGGGCGAGCAGCTGGGCCGCGACGATGCCCCCGACATTCTTTCGGTCAGCCTCTCGGGCCACGATTATGTGAACCATCGCTGGAGCGCGGAGTCGCGCCTTTCGCACGACCACATGCTGCAGCTGGACCGGATGCTGCAGGAGTTCTTCCGCGACCTGGACCAGGCCGTCGGCAAGGACAACTACATCGCGGTGCTGACGGCCGACCATGGCTTCATGCCGGCGCCGGAATACTCGCAATCGAAGGGCCTGGACGCGGGCCGCGTCAACTCCCGCCAGACGCTGGAGCGGATCAACGCCGGCCTGGCGCAACGTTTCGGCGAGGGCAGGTGGGTCATCAACTATTCGTCCGCCTCGCTGCTCCTGGACAAGAAGCTGATCGCGCAGAAGCAGGCCGACCTGGATGCGGTAGCCGAGGAGGCACGGCGCCTGCTCCTGGCCGAGCCGGGTTTCGACTCCGCGTACACACGCAAGGAACTGCTCTCCGGCAGCCGGGCCGGCGCACCGCACTTCGCGGCGTCGCGCCTCGCCTGGCACCCGGATGTCTCGGGCGAAGTGCAGTTCACGCTCAAACCGAACTGGATGTTCGCATCCAGCAGCGGCTCCTCCGCCACTCACGGCTCGCCGCATCCCTACGACACGCAAGTGCCGATCCTGGTGTACGGACCGAAGTGGGTGAAGCCCGGGCGGGTGGATAGCCCGGTTGAAGTAACCGACATCGCGCCGACCCTGGCGCGGGTGCTGCGCGTATCTGCGCCATCGGCGAGCGAGGGGAAGTCGCTGCCGCTTTCGTCGCCCTGATCCCGAATGTTCCCGCCCGGTGAAGACCAGGTAAACCTCAGTAAATGCCCCGCCGGGTTGCAGGACCGCGCCTACACTGCTTAGCGCAGCCCGCCGATGGCTCTTCGGTGGGACTGCGCTCACGCTACAACAGCGGGCGAGCGCCTCTAACGTGAAGGCACGGGAAGGCGGCTGCCGGCCAGAACAAGGACAGTGATGGATGCGCAGCCGCCGGTAAACCCCAACGCCCCAGTGACCCCCCCACCCGTTGAACCCGCGCGGCGGCGGCTCGGCCGAAAGGCGACGCTCATTGGCAGCGTGATCGCCGTGCTGGTAGTCGCAGGTGTCGGCTGGCTGGCCTGGGAGCTGACGCACCCGGACGCACCGGCTGTTGCCGAGGGTAGCCGCCCCGGCGCCGGCGCTGGGCGTCGCGGTGGCGGCGCAGGTGGTCGCGGCCCCGCGACGACCGTCGGCATTGCTGTCGCCGAACGCGCCGACATCCCCATCGTCATCGATGCGCTGGGCACCGTGGTGCCCCAGGCGACGGTCCGCGTGCGCCCGCAAGTCTCGGGCGTCCTGCAACAGGTGCTGTTCAAGGAAGGGCAGATGGTCAAGAAGGGTGAGCTGCTCGCCCTCATCGACCCGCGCCAGTTCCAGATGGCGCTGCAGCAGGCCTCGGGCCAGCGCATGCGCGACGAGGCGCAACTGGAAGCCGCGAAGGTGACGTTGCAGCGATTCCGCACGCTGCTGCAGCAGGATTCGATTGCGCGGCAGGAAGTGGACACACAGGCCGCGCTGGTCAAGCAACTCGAAGCCGCCGTGGTGATGTCCAAGGCAAACGAGGGCACGGCGCGCCTGAATCTGGGCTACACGCGGATCGTCTCGCCGCTCGCGGGCCGCGTGGGCATGCGCACCGTGGACGTGGGCAACGTGGTGAGCAACAGCGACGCCAACGGCGTGGCGCTGATCACGGCCATCTCGCCCATCGACGTGGAATTCGCGGTCCCGCAGGACCAGGCGCCCATGCTGCAGCAGAACGCGGGCGCGTTCATGGAGGCAAAGGCATTGGACCGCACGCGCACCAACGTGCTCGACACGGGCGTGTTCGCATCCCTGGACAACCAGGTTGACACGCAGACCGGCACGGTGCGAGCCAAGGCGCGCTTCAACAACACGCGTCTGGCGCTTTTTCCGAGCCAGTTCGTCAACGTGCAGCTGAACGTGCGCACGATCAAGGACGCGGTGGTCGTGCCAGTGGCCGCGGTGAGGCACGGCAATACCGGCGACTACGTCTTCGTGCTGAAGGAGGACCAGACCGTCGCGCTGCGACCCGTCACGCGCGGACAGGCCACTGTGGACAAGGTGCAGATCGCCAGTGGCCTGCAGGTCGGCGAGCGCGTGATCACCGAAGGCGCCGATCGGCTGCGCGACGGTTCGCGGGTGGTGCTCCCGGGCGCCGCGGCAGCACTCCCGCCTGAGGCTTCCGCCAGCCAACGCCGCAGGGGCGCGGGGGGCGGTGAGGGCGGCGAGAGGCGCCGCCGCCGCGACGCAGCGCAGGCACCGGCTTCTTCATCCCCATGAGCCCGTCGCGCCCCTTCATCCTGCGGCCGGTCGCCACCTCGCTGCTGATGCTGGCCATCGTGTTGGCCGGGGTGCTGGGCTTCCGCTTCCTGCCGCTGTCGGCGTTGCCGCAGGTGGACTACCCGACGATCCAGGTGCAGACACTGTACCCGGGCGCCAGCCCGGAGGTGATGGCACAGACCGTCACAGCGCCGCTGGAGCGGCAGTTCGGCCAGATGCCGGGCCTCTCGCGCATGAGTTCCACCAGCGCGGCCGGCGTGTCCATTGTCACACTGCAGTTCGGCCTCGGCCTCGCGCTGGACGTCGCCGAGCAGCAAGTGCAGGCCGCCATCAACGCGGGCTCGTCGCTGCTGCCGGCGGACCTGCCTGCCCCGCCAATCTACGCCAAGGTCAACCCCGCCGACGCGCCGGTGCTGACGCTGGCCATCACGTCTGACACTTTGCCGCTGACCGACGTGCAGAACATCGCCAACACCCGGCTCGCGCTCAAGATCAGCCAGGTAACGGGTGTGGGCCTGGTGACGCTCTCGGGCGGGCAAAGGCCTGCTGTACGCATCCAGGTCGACACGCGCGCGCTGGCTTCATACGGACTAAGCCTGGACAACGTGCGCACTGCGATCACCGCGGCCAATGCGAACAGTGCCAAGGGCAGCATCGACGGGCCCACGCGCGCCTACACGATCAATTCCAACGACCAGCTCGTCGCGGCGGCCGATTACCAGAACCTGATCGTCGCTTTCAAAAACGGCGCGCCCGTGCGCCTCTCGAACGTGGCGCAGGCGGTCGAAAGCGCCGAGAACGTCAAACTCGGCGCGTGGGCAGCCATCGACGGCAAGCTCAAGCCCGCGATCATCCTCAACGTGCAGCGCCAGCCGGGGGCCAACGTGATCGCCACCGTGGACGCGATCAAGGAGCGGCTGCCGGAGCTGACTGCCGGCCTGCCCGCCGCCATGCGGGTGGACGTGCTGAGCGACCGCACCACGGGCATCCGCGCCTCGGTGAACCATGTGCAGATCGAGCTGGTACTCGCCGTGGTGCTGGTGGTGCTCGTGATCTTCGCCTTCCTGCACAGCCCGCGGGCGACGCTGATCGCCAGCCTGGCTGTGCCGATCTCGCTGATCGGCGCGTGTGGCGCGATGTACCTGCTGGGTTACAGCCTCAACAACCTGAGCCTGATGGCATTGACCATCGCCACCGGCTTCGTGGTGGACGACGCCATCGTCATGATCGAGAACATCTCGCGCCATATCGAGAACGGCGAGCCGCCGATGCAGGCGGCGTTCAAGGGCGCGAGCGAGATCGGCTTCACCATCATTTCGCTGACCGTGTCGCTGATCGCCGTGCTGATCCCGCTGCTGTTCATGGGCGACGTGGTGGGGAGGCTGTTCCGCGAGTTCGCCGTGACGCTGGCGATCACCATCCTGATTTCCGCCGTGGTCTCCCTGACGCTGGTGCCGATGATGTCTGCCCGCTGGCTCACGGCGCACCCGGGCGGCGAGAAGGGCTGGGGCGGAGCGATGCAGCGGCGCTTCGACGGGTTCGTGGCGCACTACGACCGCTGGCTGCAATGGGTGCTGGAGCGCGAGCGCGCGACGCTGCTCGTGGCGCTGGCCACGCTGGTGCTCACCGTGCTGCTGTACATCTGGATCCCCAAGGGACTGTTCCCCACGCAGGACACGGGGCAACTGCAGGCGCGTGTGGAGGCGGCGCAATCGGTCTCGTACACGCGCATGGCTCAGCTGCAACAGGAAGTCGCGCGCGGGCTGATGGAGGACCCGGATGTCGAGACGCTGAGCAGCTTCGTCGGGGTGGATGCCGCCAACAACACCATGCTGCACACCGGCCGCATGCTGATCAACCTGAAGAGCGGTCACGGCAACCAGCAGAAGGTCATGGACCGCCTGCGCGAACGCGCCCAGCGAGTGCCCGGCATCGCGCTTTACCTCCAGCCCACGCAAGACCTGACCATCGACGCCGAGACCGGCCCCACGCAATACCGACTGGCGCTCGAAGGCGCCGACACCGCCACTGTCACGCAATGGGCCACACGCCTCACGCAGAAGCTGCAGTCGGTCAAGCAGGTGCGCAATGTGGTGACGGATGCAGACGCGTCCAGCGCGGCGGTGTACGTGGACATCGATCGCGACACGGCCGCGCGCCTGAACATCTCCGCCGCGGATATCGACGCCGCGCTGTACAGCGCCTTCGGCCAGCGCATCGTTTCGACCATCTTCACGCAGACCAACCAGTACCGCGTCATCCTGGAGGCGCGGCCCGACGCCGCCGCCACGCCCGCCACCCTCGGCTCGGTGCAGCTTCGCACCGCGACGGGCGAGGCCACGCCGCTCTCGGCAGTGGCGAATATCGTCGAGCGCCGCGCGCCGCTGCAGATCACCCACGTCGCGCAGTACCCGGCGACGACGATCGGCTTCGATACCGCGGCCGGCGTTTCGCTGGGCACGTCGGTCGATGCAATCCGCGAGGCGACGCGGGATTTGAAGCTGCCCGCCGGCGTCACGATGACCTTCCTCGGCGCCGCGGGTGCCTACGAGAGCTCACTGTCCAACCAGCTGTGGCTGATCCTCGCCGCAGTGGTGTGCGTGTACATCGTACTGGGCGTGCTGTATGAGAGCTACATCCATCCGCTCACGATCCTTTCGACGCTGCCGTCGGCGGGCGTGGGGGCCTTGCTGGCCTTGATGATCAGCGGCCAGGACCTGGGCGTGGTCGGCATCATCGGCATCATCCTCCTGATCGGCATCGTGAAGAAGAACGCGATCATGATGATCGACTTCGCGATCGACGCCGAGCGCACCGAAGGCAAAAGCCCGCGCGAGGCGATCCACCAGGCCGCGCTGCTGCGCTTCCGGCCGATCCTGATGACCACGCTGGCCGCGCTGTTCGCCGCCGTGCCGCTGATGCTGGGCTGGGGCGAGGGCGCGGAGCTGCGCCGGCCGCTGGGGCTTGCGATCTTCGGCGGGTTGATCGTCAGCCAGATGCTGACGCTGTTCACGACGCCGGTGATTTATCTGGGGTTTGATGCGTTAGGGAGGAGGTGGAGGAGAAAAGAAGCTGTCATCCCGGGCTCGACCCGGGATCCATCGGGGCGCGCCAACGTGGATGCCGGATCGAGTCCGGCATGACAAGGGCAGCATGAACCTCTCCGAACCCTTCGTCCGCCGCCCGGTCGCCACCATCCTGCTGACCATCGGCATCGCGCTGTCCGGCATCGCGGCTTTCTTCATGCTGGCCGTGGCCCCGCTGCCGCAGGTGGATTTTCCCGTGATCAGCGTCAGCGCCAGCCTGCCCGGCGCGAGCCCGGACACAATGGCCACCAGCGTGGCGACGCCGCTCGAGCGCAGGCTCGGCGTCATCGCCGGCGTCAACGAGATGACGTCCAACAGCGGCAACGGCTCCACCCGCATCAGCCTGCAATTCGACCTGAACCGCAAGATCGACTCGGCGGCGCGTGAGGTGCAGGCCGCCATCAACGCAGCCAGGGGCGACTTGCCCGCGACGCTGCGCAGCAACCCCACTTACCGCAAGGCCAACCCCTCGGCGGCGCCGGTGGTGATCCTCGCGCTCACGTCGCCCACCCGTTCGCCCGGACAGATTTACGACGCGGTCTCCAACATCGTGCAGCAGAAGATCGCGCAGGTGCAGGGGGTAGGTGATGTGGAGCTGGGTGGCGGGTCGCTGCCGGCCGTGCGCGTGGACCTGCTGCCCTTCGCGCTGAGCCGCTACGGCGTGAGCAGTGAGGACGTGCGCGCCGCGCTGCAGGCCAGCAGCGCCAACCGGCCCAAGGGCACGATCGAAGGTGCAGGGCGGCAATTGCAGATCTATACCGGCACTGGCGCGGCGGACAAGGGGCGACCCATGGCCGCCGATTACCGGGGCCTGGTGGTGGCCTGGCGCAATGGAGCGGCGATCCGGCTCGCCGATATCGCCGAGGTCAACGACAGTGTGGAGAACGTCAACACGCTGGGCCTATTCAACGGCGAGCCGGCGGTGATCGTGCTGGTCACGCTGCAGCCGGGCGCGAACGCCATCGAAACCGTGGACCAGGTCCGCGCTCTGCTGCCCGAGTTGCAGGACCAGTTGCCCAGCGACATCAAGCTGCAGGTGGCGACCGACCGCACCCATTCCATCCGCTCGTCGCTGCACGAGGTGGAGGTGACGCTGTTGATCGCCATCGTGCTGGTGGTGCTGGTGGTCAGCGCTTTCCTGCGCAGCGTGCGGGCCACCATCATCCCCGCGGTGGCCACCATCGTCTCGCTTCTCGGGACGTTCGGCGTGATGTACTTCCTGGGATTTTCGCTCAACAACCTGAGCCTGATGGCGCTCACCGTGGCCACCGGATTCGTTGTGGACGACGCCATCGTGGTGCTAGAGAACACCAGCCGCCACATCGAGGCCGGCATGGACCGATTCAAGGCGGCGCTGCTGGGTGCGAAGGAGGTAGGCTTCACCGTTCTCTCGATCAGCCTGTCACTGGTGGCGGTGTTCATCCCGCTGCTGTTCATGGGCGGGCAGGTGGGGCGGTTGTTCCGCGAGTTCGCGGTGACGCTGTCGGCGGCAGTGCTGATTTCGCTCGTTATCTCGCTCACGACGACGCCAATGATGTGCGCCTGGCTGCTGCGGCCGGATGCGCACCAGAAGAAGCCGGGCCCTGTCTCCCGCTTCTTCGAGCGCAGCTTCGCGTGGATGCAGCGCGCCTATGAGCACAGCCTCGACTGGGCGCTGGCCGCGCAGTGGCTGGTGCTGCTGATCCTGGCCCTGGTAATCGGGCTGAACGCCTACCTGTTCATCATGGTGCCCAAGGGCTTCTTCCCGCAGCAGGACACGGGGCAGATCCAGGGCGGCCTGCGCGCCGACCAGAGCATTTCGTTCCAGGCGATGCAGGAGAAGCTTCGGCAGCTGGTCAATATCATCCGGGCCGATCCGGCGGTGGACACGGTGGTCGGCTTCACCGGCGGCGGGCGCGCGGGCGGCGGCTTTCTCTTCGTCAACCTCAAGCAGGGCCGCGAGGACAAGGGCCAGGCCGTGATCGCGCGACTGCGCCCGCAGCTGGCGCAGGTGACGGGGGTGAGCCTGTTCCTCAACCCCGTGCAAGACCTGCGCATGGGCGGCCGGCAGAGCAGCAGCACCTACCAGTACACGCTCAAGAGCGACAACCTCGACGACCTGCGCAGCTGGGCCACCCGTCTGGCCGAGGCCATGAAGCGCCAGCCGGCCCTGGTCGACGTGGACACCGACCAGCAGGAGAACGGCGTTGAAGTCTTCGTGGAGGTGGACAAGGATTCCGCCGCGCGGCTGGGCATCAACTCGCGCGATGTGGACAACGCGCTGTACAACGGCTTCGGCCAGCGCCAGGTGGCGACGATCTACGACGAGCTGAACCAGTACCGGGTGATCTTGGGCGTGGCGCCCATGTACACGCGCAGCCCCGAGGCGCTCAAGGACATCTACGTTCCGGCGCGCGGCAGCACGGGCAGCATCACCACGCCGCTCAATTCCGCTGCCAACGGCACTTCGACAACCGCGCGCGCGAGCACATCCGTCAACCCCGCGCTGCGCGACCAGGCAACCGGCCAGGCCGTGAACAGCTCCGCCGACACGATGGTGCCGCTGTCGGCCATTGCGAAGTTTTCGCAGCGTCCAACGGCCAGCTCGGTGAACCACCAGGACGCGGAACTCGCCACCACCATTTCCTACAACCTGGCGGAAGGCCGCACCCTCGCGGACGGTCAGGACGCAGTGCGGCAGGCCGAGGCCGAGATCGGCTTGCCGATCAACGTGCGCGGGAGCTTCCAGGGCACGGCGAGGGCGGCGCAGGAGTCTCAGAAGGAGCAGCCGATGCTGATCCTCGCGGCGCTGGTCGTCATCTACATCGTTCTCGGAATCTTGTACGAAAGCCTGGTGCACCCAATCACCGTGCTCTCCACTTTGCCGTCCGCGGGCGTGGGCGCCGTGCTGGCATTGCTGATCTTCAAGATGGAGCTGTCGATCATTGCGCTCATCGGCCTGTTCCTCTTGATCGGCATCGTGAAGAAGAACGCGATCCTCATCATCGATTTCGCGCTGGATGCGGAGCGCTCGCGCGGGCTCTCTCCCTACGCTGCCGTGCGTGAAGCCTGCCTGCTGCGCTTCCGCCCCATCCTCATGACCACGCTGGCAGCCGGCCTGGGCGCGCTCCCGCTGGCGATTGGCTTCGGCGAAGGCGCCGAGCTGCGCCGCCCGCTGGGCATTTCCATCATCGGCGGCCTGATCGCGGGCATTTCCATCATCGGCGGCCTGATCGCAAGCCAGGTGATCACGTTGCTCACGACGCCGGTCGTCTACCTGCTGCTGGACAAGCTGCGCCGACGCAGCCCGCTGGAGCGGCAGCTCGGGCGGCACGGGGAGCCTTCACCAACATGAATGAACGAGACACTCTCCACGTAGGGTGGGCACCCGTGCCCACCACACTCACACGCCGCCTCTTGCGCTGGTGGGCACAGGTGCCCACCCTACTCGTGATCGCGGGGTGCGCAGTTGGGCCGACCTACCAGACGCCTATCGTCGAAACGCCCGTCGCCTTCAAGGAAGGGCGCGGCGAATGGGTGCGCGCCGTGCCTGCCGACACGCTGGAGCGTGGCCCGTGGTGGGAGCTGTTCGGCGATGCAGAACTAAACGCGCTGGCTTTACAGGTCGAAGTGTCCAACCAGAACGTCGCCGCCGCCGTTGCCGCTTATGCCCAGGCGCGCGCACTCGTCGCCGAGCAGCGCGCAACGCTGTTTCCCGCCGTGAGCCTGGACGTAGGCGCCAACCGCAGCGGGGGGCGTGGCGACACGCCGACGCGAAGCAGCTACCAGGTGGGCATCGGCGGCAGCTGGGAGCCCGATGTGTGGGGCCGTTTGCGCCGGGGCGTCGAGAGCTCGCGCGCGGGTGCGCAAGCAAGCCTCGCGGACCTGCAGGCCGCCAGGCTGTCGGCGCAGGGTGAGCTGGCCGGCAACTACTTCAACCTGCGTGAGCTGGACACGGCGCTGTCGCTTCAGGCTGAGACCATCACCGGCTACCAGCGCACGTTGAAGATCGCGCAGAACCGCTACGACGCGGGCATCGCGGCCCGCACCGACGTGCTGCAGGCGCAGACGCAACTGGCCAACGCGCAGGCCGAGCAGCTGGGCCTGGAGCGGCAACGCGCCGTGCTGGAGCATGCGATCGCCGTGCTGGCGGGTAAGGCGCCTTCCAACTTCAGCATCGCGCCGCGTCCGGTGTGGGCCGGGGTGGTGCCGGATGTTCCCCTGGACGTGCCATCCACATTGCTGCAGCGTCGGCCCGACATCGCAGCCGCGGAAAGGCGCGTCGCCGCGGCCAACGAGCAGATCGGCATCGCGCAGGCCGCGTACTTCCCGAGCCTGCGGTTGACCGGCAGCGGAGGACTGGCCGCAGCCAGCATCGGCGACCTGTTCAGTGCGTCGGCGTTGGTGTGGTCGGTTGGGGCATCGATCGCGCAAACAATCTTCAATGCGGGCGCGACCGGGGCACGCGTGGAAGGCGCCCGTGCCGGGCTCGACGAAGCCTCGGCGCGCTATCGCCAGACCGTGCTCGCTGCCTTCCAGGACGTGGAGGACCAGCTGGTCGCCTCGCGCATCCTGCAGTCTCAACTGGTGCTGAGGCAGCAGGCGGCCCAAGCCGCCAACCTCGTCGAGCAGCAGGTGCTCAACCGTTACCAGGCCGGTCAGGTGGGCTACACCGAAGTCGTCACCGCGCAGGTCACCGCGCAGAACGCGCGCCGCGCGCTCGTGCAGGCGCAGTCCGACCGCCAGGTCGCGGCCGTGGCGTTGATCCAGGCGCTGGGTGGCGGATGGCGCGGTCTATAGGAGAAGCAATCATGGCCACCGACACAAAGGAAGCCTGGGACTCCGGCGACGCCTACGACGGCTGGGTCGGCCGCTGGAGCCGACCGGTGGCCGCACAGTTCATCGACTGGCTCGCCATGCCGAATGGCCTGCGCTGGGCCGATGTGGGTTGTGGCACGGGCGCGCTAACCGAGCTCATCATGCGCAGCTGCGAGCCCGTGTCGGTCGTGGGCATCGACCGCGCGGGGGCATTCGTTGCCGTCGCGCGGCGCCGCATCGCCGACCCACGCGCCGTCTTCGAAGTGGGCGACGCCACGTCGCTGCCCTGGCCAGACGCATCCGCAGACGCCGCCGTCTCCGGGCTGGTGCTGAACTTCGTGCCCGACGGCGCGGCAATGCTGCGCGAGATGCGCCGCGTGACGCGCCCCGGCGGCCGCGTTGCCGCCTATGTCTGGGACTACGCGGGCGGCATGCAGATGATGCGGAATTTCTGGGACGTGGCGATCGCGCTGAATCCGAATGACGCCAGCTTGGATCAAGCCGAGCGCTTCCCGATCTGCAACCCCGGGCCCCTGCAGGCGCTTTTCGAGGCAGAGGGCTTCAAGCAGGTGAGCACCCGCGCGATCGACATCCCGATGGTGTTTCGCGATTTCGATGACTTCTGGACGCCGTTCCTGTGGAAGCAGGGCGCTGCGCCCACCTACCTGGCCAAGCTCGAGCCGGCGATGCAGCACCGCATCCGCGACGAGCTGAAGGCCCGCCTGCCCGTGCAGCCCGACGGCAGCATCACGCTCGGCGCCCGCGCCTGGGCCGTGCAAGGTACAACCTGATCGGGGCCAGATTCCAAACTCACGCCTGATGCTGTCCCAGCAGCGCGAGCATCCCCGCTTCAAGCCCCTCCATGCGGCCGGCCAGTTGCGGCGCGGCCTGCTTGGAGATCTTCATGTATTGCTGGAACGTCGCCAGAAGCGTCGGCCGGTCCGCATGGTGCAGTAGCACCGTGGCGAGGGCTGCCTGCAGCACTTGGACCTGCGCCGTCAGCGCGAGCTGGTTGTCCATCAGGCCGTTGATGTTGTCGCTGTACAGGGCCAGCATCTTTTCGAATTCACTTTGTTCCATGGCCACCTCGGTGCTGTCGGGTTCTAGCTAGCGTGCCGCCCCCGGCGGGGGCGTCTTGGGCTTGTAATCGCAATATTGAATCACGGCGCACTCCCAGCAGCGGGGCGTGCGCGCAACGCAAACGTAACGGCCGTGCAGGATGAGCCAGTGGTGCGCGTCAGCCAGGTAGTCCTTGGGAACACGCTTCATCAGTGCCGCCTCCACTTCCAGCGGGTTCTTGCCGGGTGCGAGCCCCGTTCGGTTGGCCACGCGAAAGATGTGCGTGTCCACCGCCAGCGTCTCTTCGCCGAAAGCGACGTTCAGCACCACGTTGGCCGTCTTGCGGCCCACGCCTGGCAGCGATTCAAGGGCCTCCGTCGTGCGCGGCACCTTGCCCTCGTGCTCACGCACCAGAATCTCGCAGGTCTTCATCAGGTTGCGCGCCTTGGTGCGGTACAGGCCGATGGTTTTGATGTAATCCTCGAGCTTTTCCAGGCCGAGGTCGAGGATGGCCTGCGGCGTGTTGGCCACCGGAAACAGCTTGCGCGTCGCCTTGTTCACGCCGACGTCCGTCGCCTGCGCGGACAACAGCACGGCCGTGAGCAGCTCGAAGGGCGTGGTGAATTCAAGTTCGGTCGTCGGCAGCGGGTTGGCCGCGCGAAGTGTGGCGAAGAACGGCTCGATCAGGTCTTTTTTCATGGGGCGCCCGAGTCTAGCCTTGCAGCCGCGACTGCAGCTCGCGGATCACCGCGCCGACCACCGGCGCCTGCGCCGAGTCGCGCGTTTGCACGAAGGCGATGCGGCGCACTTCGGCCTTCGGTATCTCCACCACGCGCAGTCTCGCGTCCGCCGCCCAGCGGCCGCCTTGCAGGTGCGGCAGGATGGCCACGCCCAGGCCCGCGCGCACGAGGTCCACGATCGATTCGATGGCGTTCAGTTCCAGGAAGTCGTCCGGCTCCATCTTGATCCGCCGCAGGGTCCGCTGCACGAGATGCCCCGTGTGCTGGCTGCGGTCGAATCGGATGAAGGGGTAGCGCTGCAGCAGCGCCCGCAGGCCGCCTTCGCCCGTGCCCCGCGGCGCAAGCAGCACCATGGGCTCTTCGTAGAGCGTGGTCCACGCGAGGCCGGGGCGCGACTGCCCAGGCTCGCGCACCGTGATGGCGGCGTCCAGCTCGCCAGCCTCTACGCGCGCCAGAAGTTCAATCGACTTCGCGGCCGAGACATGCAAGTCAAGCCCCGGGTGGCGCGCCTTGAGCGAGAGCGTCGCCTGGATCAACGGCCGCACGGCCGACACGACAGCGCCCAGATGCACGGTGCCGGACATCGGCTCGGGCGACACACCCGCTGCCCGCATCTGGTCGTACAGCGCCACCAGCTTGCGCGCCGAGGGCAGCAGCTCCCGCCCGGCATCGTTGAGCGCGACGGACTTGCCCTGGCGCTCGAACAGCGGGCGGCGCAGGTCTGCCTCCAGGGATCGCATCTGCTGGCCCACGGCCGCCTGCGTCAGCGCGACACGGTGCGCCGCGGCGGCGAAGGAGCCCTCGCTGGCGGCGGCGATGAAAGTCTTGAGGACGCGGATGCTGCTCATGGTGCGGCCATCATAAAGAATTGCTTTATCTTGAGTAAAGCAATATTCGCATTTGCTTTTCTTTGGCCGTCCGATAATGGAAAGCTCCAGCCCAACCTCGGGAATCGCGATGAAACTTGTCCAGGTCCTGCTGCTTTGCGCAGCCTCACTGTTCGGCGCCGCTACGCAGGCGCAGACCTATCCCTCCAAACCGATCCGCCTGGTCGTGCCTTTCCCGGCCGGCGGCGCGACGGACATCTTTGCCCGCGCCGTCTCGCAGCGCCTGGGCGAGAAGCTGAACACCACCATCGTCGTGGATAACAAGCCCGGCGCGGGCGGCACCATCGGCTCGGACATCGTCGCCAAGGCACAGCCGGACGGGTACACGCTGCTGCTGGCAACCAGCAGTACTCACAGCATCGGGCCGAGTTTCGGCAAACTGCCCTACGACGCGGTCGCGGATTTCACGCCCATTTCTCACGTCGGCAACGCGCCCAGCATCATGCTGGTGCCCAACAGCTCTCCGGCGAAGACCGTCAAGGAATGGGTCGATCACGCCCGCAAGAACCCCGGCAAGCTCAATTACGCAAGCAGCGGCAATGGCACCGTGGTGCACCTGGGCACCGAATACTTCAAGGCGGAGGCCGGCCTCTTCCTGGTGCACATTCCCTATCGCGGCACGGCGCTGGCGATTCCCGACCTGGCGAGCGGCAAGGTGGACGTGCTGTTCGACTCCCTGCCCAGCGGACTGCCGCATGTCAAGGAAGGGCGCCTGCGCGCGCTGGGCATCACGTCTCTAAAGCGCTCTCCACTGCTGCCTGACCTGCCCGCAATCTCGGAAACCGTGCGGGGCTACGAGTCCGTCACCTGGTTCGGCATGTACGGTCCCAAGGGCATGCCGGCCGATCTGGTCGCGCGCATCAATACCGGCGTGAACCAGGCGCTCCTGGAAGCCGACGTGAAGGAGCGCCTGGCGCGCCTGGGCATCGAGCCGGTGGGCGGCACGCCGCAGCAGTTCACGTCCATGGCCAATGCCGACCGCGCCAAGTGGAAGAAGATCATTATTGATAGGAAGATCGCGGCGGAGTGAAGGGGAACTCTTGTCATGCCGGACTTGATCCGGCATCCATGGTGGCGTGCGGGGATGGATCCCGGGTCAAGCCCGGGATGACAAGCCTACAGAGACGCCCGGGATGGCAACACTGAGAGAAACATCATGAATTTCAATTTCACCAACCCCTACCCGACGACGCGCCTGCCTGTCTTCGCGCGCAACATCGTTTCCACCTCCCACCCGCTGGCCGCACAGGCAGGGCTGCGCATGATGTGGAAGGGCGGTAACGCCGTGGATGCGGCGATCGCCGCCGCCGCCGCGATGACCATCTGCGAGCCCGTGAGCAACGGGCTGGGCAGCGATGCATTCGCCATTCTCTGGGACGGCAAGGAGCTGCATGGCCTCAATGCCTCGGGCCGCGCGCCCGCGGCGTGGACGCCCGAGCATTTCAAGCGCAAGTACGGGGCCGATGCGAAGACGCCCCCCAAGCGCGGCTTTGATTCGGTCACGGTGCCGGGCGCCGTCGCGGGCTGGGTGGCGCTGAGTGAACGTTTTGGAAAACTTCCCTTCGCGGACCTGATGGAACCCGCCATCGAGATCGCCGAGCGCGGCTACCTGATGCCCGTGGTGGTGCAGCAGAAGTGGGCGGCGGCCACGCCGGAGCTGCAACACATGCCCGGCTTCGCCGAGGCCTTCCTGCCTTGGGGCAGGGCGCCGCAAGTGCGCGACCTGTTCCAGTTCAAATCCGCCGCCCGCGGGCTTCGCGCGATTGCCAACACCAAGGGCTCGGCCTTCTACGGCGGCGAGATCGCGCAGGCCATCGAGCAGTTTGCCGCCATGAACGGCGGCAGCATCACGGCGAAGGATTTCGCGCACTACAAGCCCGAGTGGGTCAAGCCCATCTCGCGCGACTACCGCGGCCATACGCTGCACGAGATCCCGCCCAACGGCCAGGGCATCGCCGCGCTGATCGCGCTGGGCATCCTGGAGAAATTCGACGTGGCGGGGCTGCCAGTGGACGGCCCCGACTCGCAGCACCTGCAGATCGAAGCGATGAAGCTCGCTTTCGCCGACGTGTACAAATACGTCGCCGAGCCCGCCAGTATGGAGGTGACGGCCGACCAGATGCTCGATGACGGCTACCTGGCCAGCCGCGCGAAGTTGATCGACATGAAGAAGGCGCAGGATTTTGGCGCCGGCAACCCCGTGAAGGGCGGCACCATCTACCTCACCACCGCCGACGAGAGCGGCATGATGGTGAGCTTCATCCAGAGCAACTACATGGGCTTCGGCTCCGGCTGCGTGGAGCCGCACTTCGGCATCAGCCTGCAGAACCGCGGCCACGGCTTCAGCCTTGACCGCGGCCCCAACCAGATCGCGCCGAACAAAAGGCCGTTCCACACCATCATCCCGGCTTTCCTCACGAAGGACGGCCAGCCGGTCATGAGCTATGGCGTGATGGGCGCCAACATGCAGCCGCAGGGCCACATGCAGACGCTGGTGCGTATGCTCGATTACAAGCAGAACCCGCAGTCAGCTTGCGACGCGCCGCGCTGGCGCTACAACGCGGGGCTGGAGATCAACGTCGAGCAGCAGATGAACAAGGACACCGTGCAGGCGCTGTCCGAGCGCGGCCACAAGGTGGAAGTGATCAACGACAACTACCAGGATTTCGGCGCGGGCCAGTTCATCTGGCGTGCCGGCGACCCGATGCGTGAAGGCTACATCGCCGCGAGCGACTCGCGCCGCGACGGGCAGGTGGCGGGCTTCTGATGAGCCGCAAGCCGCGCTTCGTCAGCCATGTGGGCATGCGGATCGACGAAGCCGCGCAGGGCAGGGCGCGCTGTTCGCTGGAGTTGCAGGATTTCCACCTCAACACCAATGGGGTCGCGCATGGCGGGGTGCTCTTCACGCTGGCGGACACGGCGATGGGCGCGGCGCTCTTCTCCACGCTGGAGCCCGACGAGGTGTGCTCGACCATCGAGATCAAGATCGGCTACTTCAAGCCGGTGACCGAAGGCGCGCTCGTGTGCACGGCGGCGCTGGTGAACAAGGGCAAGTCGATCGCCAGCCTGGAGGCGAGCATCCATCAGGGCGATGTGCTCGTCTCCAAATCCAGTGGCACTTTTACGATCTACCGCCGAAGGACAGACACCGGGCTGGCCGGCCCGCCCGTGACGGGCTGAAAGCCGACGCGCGCTTATTTACCTTCGCGCAAATACTCGCGAACCTTGTCGGCGCGGTCGCCCACGGCTTGCACGGCTTCCTTGACGCGCTCTGGGGTCGTGTTCAGGCTCTTGGCCCAGTCGCGCAGCTCGTAGTCCTGATTGACGTTGATGCGCTGGCGGTCCTGGCCGCCCGATTTGGTGGTGTCGTCGGACATGCTGTCTCCTTTTCGATGGAATGAAAACCATCGTAAGAAATGCATGGCTGTGCAGTTTGTAGGACAACGCCACACAGCGATTGCGGCTCATGAATCAAGCCTATTGAAGGCGAAGCGGGCGGCAAGGCCGTACGCCTCTTCACGCTCGCAACGGCCGGGGCGTGAGCGATTCTTTACCGGTTCAGCGTGACTTGAACGTGGCTATGCGAGTCCGGCACTGAAGCGCAGCGCCTGGGCGAGGATGCCCGCGCGAATGGGCCGCCAGATCTTTTGCGGAAAGGAGTCGGGCAGTTGCGCTTCGACCTGTTCCAGCGCGTCAGGCACCCGGTCGACAAGGTAAGTCATCAAGCCAAACGGAACGCCGGACTTCTGCGCCAGGCCCTTCCAATGCCTCGTTTGTATTTCGTTCAAGTGAGAGTGGACGTTCTTTGACCTGGGCGCCATTGCGAGCTTGGCTCATTGCGGTGCGATCTGGTTCGCGCCAAGTCCAATGACAGGCCACGCGGACAATACGTCGACGTACAAGGGAGTCATGCGGTAGCCGCCGCCACGTTCCAGAAAGGCGGGCCCTTCTTCGTCTTCAAAAGTAGTTTTCCTTTAGCGCAGCGTCCGCCCGAACAATTCGAACAACCGCTCCCAATGCCGCTCTGCGCTCGGCTCATCGTAGATACCCTTGCGCTGCGGAAATACGAAGCCATGCTCCGCCCCCGGATACCACTCGATGCGGTGCGGCGTGCCGGCCGCCACCAGCGCGGCTTCGAGCGTGTCGATATCTTTCTTCGGCGCCCACTTGTCGATCTCGGCGCATGCGAAGTAGCTTTCACACTTGACCTTCGGCGCAAGCAGATGGGGCGAGTCGGGCTGCTCCGTCGCCATGTTGGCGCCGTGTATGGAGGCAATGCTCTTGAAGCGATCGGGGAAGGCCGCCGCGGCCGCCATCACGAAGGGCCCGCTCATGCAGTAGCCCACCGCGCCGATGCGCGTGCCGTCCGCTTCGGGCTGCAAATCGACGAAGTGAAGCATCGCCTCGGTGTCGCGCACGCTCATGGGAATGGTCAGCGCGTTCATATGCTCGAACATCACCGCCATCGCCTCGGGCGTGCGGTCCTTCAGCCAATAATCTCGAGTGCGGCGGTAGTACAGGTTAGGCAATACGACATAAAAGCCCGCGTCGGCAAACCGCCGGGCCATGTCGTGCAGCTCTTCCCTCTTGCCGGGCGCGTCCATGTAGAAGAGAATCACCGGCGAAGGTTGCATGCCAACGGGGTGCACGACGAAGGTGTTCATCGCACCATCGGCGGTGACGATATCGAGGTGCTTTTCTATCATGGCGAGGGTTTCCTTTGCGGTGCGCGATTGTGCTGCAAATGCCCCGATTGATCCAACGAGGGACAACAAGAAATATGGGTTTATTCGGATGGCCTTTCCGCGCCAAGCCCGAGCGTGAAGCGGGACACTCACGGCTTGCCTCCCGCCAGTCCCCAACCGGCTCGCATTCCCCAAGTGCCGCACGAAGGGAAGTCTTGCAACTGGCCCTTCGCGAGTCGCTCCAGCGCCACGGCATTCCCACATCCTGGATCACCGCCGACGCGCTCTCGGCCACCTCTCGCAACAGCGAGGCCGGCCTGCATTGGCGGCTGGCCATCAAGCATTGGGACCCGAGGCTGATGCTTCACGGCGTGGCGCTGCAACACAGCCTGGTCAACCGCGTCCTCATGTATGACCCGAGGGCCCATGACTGGCTGCTCGGCATCTCATGGCAATTTGCGTTGCCGGACGAGAGCGAGTGTCCGGCGATGCCGCACCCCGGCTCATGGACGGCGGATCCGCGCCCCGAACCGGCGGCGGCTGCCCATGCCGAGCCGCGGCCGGGCGGCTCCGCGGACCTTATCGAAGGCCCCCTGCACATCAGCGGCAGCGATTCGAAGGCCGAGCTCGACCGGCTCATGGCGGAACGGGACGCGAGTTTCGGCGCAGGTGACCAGAAAGACTTCGAGGCCACTCAGAAGATGTTCATCAACACCCGGTCTTCGGACTTGTAGTCATTCCGCCGCCGCCACGAACAGCGCCGCCACCGTCCCCGCGATCGCGGCGGGGATGCCGAAGCGCGTGGAGACGGCCAAAACTCCTGATTGCGGGTAGCGATGAGCGACGCAATACAGAAGTGGCCGCCATCAGGCGAAGTGCACCACCAGCCCCAGCACGTACAGCACTGTCGCCGTGATGATTCCGCGGCTCGGGATGCTGAACCAATACAGCCGCCCCAGCGTCACAAGGCCGGCCAGCATTGCCAGGCCCACGCCGATGAGGAAGGGCGATTTAAAGAAAAAGTCCGCGTGCGCCATCGGCAGGTACGCGTACACCAGCCCGAAGAGAATCGCGCCGAACGCGTGGCTTGCGTTAAAGCCGATCCACGCGCGCCACATCGTCGTCTCGCGCGTGATGACGGGCGGCACCTCTTGCATGCGCTGCATCAATGCGGTGTCGCGTGGATCGAACTTGTTGCCACCGAAGGTGTAGAGCAGGTGCACCAGCCCCAGGGCCAGGATGACCACGGCGCCCGCGGCGATGAAGTAGGAATCGAGCATGGTGTGCGCATTGTCACACCCTGACGGTCGTGCCGGCTCAACGCCCTGTGAAGCGAGCGGCGCGCCGTTCCAGGAAATGCGACACGCCTTCCTTGAAGTCCTCGCTTTGCAGGCTGGTGATCATCTCGGCATTGGCGAGCGTGACGGCTTCGCCGAGCGACTGGTATGGTGCTTCCCACAATTGCCGCTTCATCACGCGCACCGACCGGGGCGAGACCTCCGTGGCCAGCGTCCTGGCAAGGGCCATTGCATTCGGCAGCAGGTCGCCCGCCGGCACGACCTCCCGCACCAACCCCATCGCCAGCGCCTCTGCGGCCGTCACCTTGCGCGAGGTAAGCAGCAGGTCCGTGGCATGCGCGTGGCCCACGATGCGCGGCAGCATCCACGCGATGCCGTGTTCCGCGATGAGGCCGCGTTTGGCGAACGCCGTGGCGAACACCGCCTGTTGCGAGGCGATGCGGAAGTCGCTGTACAGCGCCATGACCAGGCCCAGCCCAGCCGCCGCGCCGTTGATTGCGCAGATGATCGGCTTGGGCGCCGCGGGAAAGTACGAGTAGCGCGTCTGGTAGTCGGCGCGGCGGTTCATATCGTAGGGTCGCATCCACTGCTCGGCCTGGATGTCGTCGGGCGGCAGCACCTCCAGCTCGTCCATGTCCATGCCCGCGCAGAAAGCCTTGCCAGCGCCGGTGAGCACGATGGCGCGAATCTCGCTGTCGCGCCCGGCCTGCTCGATCGCGTCGCGAAGTTCGGCCTCCAGCACTTTCGTCAGCGCGTTCATGCGCTCGGGCCGGTTGAGGGTGATGATGGCTGTAGCGCCATCGAGGCTGTAGAGGATTTGCTGGTAGTTCATGGTGTCTCGAAGTAGGTGGCGGGCAACTGGATGGACAGGGGCTCGAGGAACTCCTCGATGCCGTACAGGCCGTTCTCGCGGCCGACGCCGGATCGCTTGAACCCGCCGAAGGGTGCCGCGGGGTTGAAGGGGGCGCCGTTCACGTCCACCTGGCCCGCGCGCATGCGGCGGGCGACCGGGAGTGCATCGGCAGCGGTGGCGGCCCAGACGGAAGCGGCCAGGCCATAGGAGGTGCCGTTGGCGATGGCGATACCGTCCTCTACGCCGTCATAGGCGATCAGCGCCAGCACGCCAGCGGGCCCACGCGCGTCGCCGGGTCGGCCGGGTCCCCCATGCGCCATGAAGGCAGCAGTTCGGCGGCAAGGTGCGCCGCCCGCTCGTAGTCATGGCGCGGCACAAGCAGGCGCGTCGTGGCCGAGCAGGTCTGTCCGGAATTGAGGAAGCAGCTGCCCAGCGTCGCCTTGACAGCGGCAGCCAGATCGGCGCCGGGCAGGACGAGCGCGGCGGACTTGCCGCCCAGTTCGAGCGCAACCCGCTTGGTGCTGCGGGCCGCCAATTCGGCGATGCGCTGCCCTGCCTGCGTGGAGCCGGTGAATGACACCATGTCCACACCGAGGTGGCAGACCAGCGCCTCGCCGACATCGGGGCCTGTGCCATGCACCAGGTTGAATACGCCGGGGGGCAGCCCAGCAAGTGCGACGGCTTGCGCCAGCATCCATGCGCTCGAGGGCGCCATCTCCGAGGGCTTGAGCACCACGGTGCAACCCGCCAGCAAGGCTGGGGCGACTTTGCCCGTGATCTGGTGCAGCGGATAGTTCCAGGGCGTGATGCACGCCGCCACGCCCACGGGCGCCTGCCGCACGAGCGAATGGCCGATGCGCTTTTCCCATGAGAGGCTGGTGGCCAGATCGGCATACATATCCCATGCCGCGACAGGTGCGCCTGCCTGGATGCGCGCAGACAGCTTGGCCGGCATGCCGACCTCGCGAGAAATCATCTGCGCAATCGCCTCGGACCGCTCGCGCAGCGCCGCGGCCACGCGCCGCACCGCGGCTGCCCTTTCCTGCAACGGCGTGGCGGACCAGCCGGGGAACGCGTCGCCCGCGGCCTGCACTGCGGCATCTACATCGGCGTGCGAAGCGCAGCGGTATTCGGCGATAGTCTTTTCGGTGAAGCTGTCCGTCACAGGAAGGTCGGCCGTGCCGTTGGCCGGGCGCCAGGCGCCGGCGATGTAAAGGTCGGTGTGGTGTGTCGTCGTCATCGAATTCAATCCTTGGGTGCGTTCCTGCGGGCCAGGAAGGCCTTCATCACGCGGGTGGGTTCGCCGGTGGCATAACACTCCAGCTGGTAGCGGATGCCTGCATTGCAGGCTTCCTCAAAGCCGGCCTGCGTGCGCTCGCGGAAGCGTTGCTTGGTCACGCGTATTGCCGCGCCGGGCAGGGCTGCCAAAGCGCGCGCGCGCTTGATCGACTGGGCCAGCACCTCGCCCTGCGGCACGAGGTCGTTGACCAGCCCCAGTGCGTGCGCGCGCGTTCCGTCGACGAGCTCGCCCGTCAGCGAGAACTGCTGGTTGAGCGAGTGGCCGATCTGCAGCGACATGAGGTAGGAGCCGACGATGCTCGCGAGGCCGGCGCGTACCTCGGGCTGCCCCATCTTCACGCCCGGATGCGCCACCCGCAGGTCGCACATCAGCGCCATCTGGAAGCCGGCGCCCGCGGCCGTGCCGTTGATAGCCGCGATCAGCGGCTTGTTCACGTCGCGCACCGCCTGGTACATCGCGTGCTGGCGATTGAGCCACCCGGCAAGCGTGGAGGTGTCGACCACGGCGGATTCGTCGAGGTCCTGCCCCGCACAGAATGCGCGTTCGCCGCTGCCGGTCAGCACGATGGCGTCGGCGTCGTCGCCCGAATCGAGTTGTCGCAGCGCGCGGGTCAGGCCCTGGCGCAGCGCATCGTTCACTGCATTCATCACCGTCGGACGGTTCAGCCGCATGATGGCGACGCGGCCATCCATTTCAACCGTGACTGCGTTCTGTTCATTGCCCATGGGGAACTCCTGTGCGTTCGACCACCGCGTCCACGGCCCAGGCGCCTTCGTCTTGCACGCCCGCGATCAACGGGTTGACGTCGATGGACGCGATCGAGGCTGCATTCGCTGCCGCAAATCGGCCCAGCGCCATGGCCGCGCGTGCCACGGCCTGGACGTCCACCGGCGGCTCGCCGCGCACGCCCGCCAGGATCGGCGCGATGCGCAGGCCGGCCAGCTTGTCCAGTACGTCCTGTTCCGAAAACGGGTAGAGCAGGGCCGCGAAGTCGCGCAGCGCCTCCACGTACTTGCCACCGTCGCTGACCATTACCACCGTGCCGAACATCGCGTCCTGGCGAACGCCGAGGGCGAATTCGCGCTGGCCGCGCACACGGCGCGCCACAAGCACGCCATCGAGGCGCTTATCCATGCGACGCACGCGCGCCACGCATTGCTCGAACGCCAGGGCAACATCCTGCTCGGTGCGGCAGTCGACGAACACCAATCCATGCTCCGACTTGTGCGGTATCGCGGCCGAACACGCCTTGACGACCACGTCCGGCCCCAGCTCGCGCCAGGCGGCAATCGCCTCGCGCGCATCGGCGCACAGCCGATGAGGCACGACGGGCAGGCCGGCGCGCGCCAGCAGCGCCAGGCTTTCGGCTTCACTCAGCATCGGCGAGCTGTGTTCGATGGTGGTTGGCTCGCCCCGCGCGATGGCGCCGCGCCGCTGCGCCCGCGCAAGCAACGCCGCGTGACGGCTGACCTGGTGTAACGCGTCGAGCGCATCGGTCTCGTGGCCGAACACCGGCACACCGGCCGCGCGGAAAGCGTCCCGCACGGCCGCTTGCGGGGCGGACACGACCACGGGCTTGCTGGTCCGGCGCAGGAAGCGTGCGGTGTCGTTGGCCATGCCGGTCACGTCATAGCCTTCGCCGGCAACCGGTACGCCAATCATGAACATGTCGCCCTGCGGGTCCGACGCAAGGGCGTCGAGCGTGCGCGCGAACATGCCACCGTCCGTCATTAGCGACGCCGTCAGGTCAACCGGGTTCTGCGCGGTGGCAAAGCCCGGCATGATGCGGGCAAGCGACTGCACGGTGCCCGCATCCAGTTCGGCCAGCGGCAAACCCAGCCGCTCCGCGGTGTCGGCGCACAGCACGCCCACCGCGCCGCTGTGGCTCATCACCACCAGCCGCTGCGCGGAACGCATCCCGCAGGCCAGGTACAGCTCGACGGAATTGACCAGCCCGTGAACATCATCGGCGCGCCAGATGCCCAGGCTTTCAAGAAAGGCGCCCACCACCGTGTCGTCGTTCACCAGGGCGCCGGTGTGTGACGCCGCGGCCTTGGCACCGTGCGCGCTGCGACCGGACTTTAGCGCGACCACCGCCGCACCGCGGGCATGGGCGATGCGCGCCGCTTCGGCCAGCAAGGCCGGGTCGGCCAGCGATTCGATATACAGCAGCAGCACGCGAATTTCCGGGTCGGCGGCGGCGGCCAGCGCCAACTCGCTCACCGACACGTCGACATCGTTGCCGGACGCGATCACGTAACGCACGCCTACGCCGCGCTCGCGCAACATGGCATAAGGCATCACGCTGGCGGCACCGCTCTGGCTGACGATGGCCACGGGGCCGTCCTTCGGCTGCACTTCCATGAACATCGTGCTGAAGTTCAGCACCGCGCCGTTCTGGAAATTGGCGATCCCCTGGGCGTTGGGCCCCACCAGGCGAACGCCCAGCGAACGGGCCTGCGCCAACAGCTCGCGCTGGCGCTGCATGCCTGCGGGGCCCGTTTCCCCGAAGCCCGAGCTCATGAGCACGGCGCTGCGCACGCCACGTGCCGCGCACTGGCGAATCACGTCGGGCACGTGGTCACTGCCCACCGCCACCACCGCCACGTCGGGCGTTTGCGGCACGGCGTCGAGGGACGGGTAGGCCTTGTAACCCTGGACCGTGTCGCGCTTCGGGTTGACGGGATAAACATCGCCCGCGAAGCCGAATTTGCGTAAGTAGTGCAATGGGCGACCGCCCACGCGGTTGCTGTCCTCCGTCGCGCCGATCACCGCGACGTGGCGCGGGCGTAATGCGCCTGCAAGGCGCGGATCGAGTTCCGTCACGGCGATGCCCTTCAGTCCAGCGTGGCGCCGGAGGCCTTGACCACGGGCGACCATTTGGCGAGGTCGCTGCGGATCAGGGCTGCGAATTCCGCCGGAGAAGTGGGCCGCGCCTCCGCCCCGTCGGCCTGCATGCGCTTTTTCATCTCGTCGGTGGACATCACAGCGGCGATATCCCGGCTGAGCTTGTCAATGACCGGCGCCGGTGTCCCAGCCGGGGCCAGAACGCCGAACCAGATGGTCACATCGAAATCCTTGAGCCCTGCTTCCTGCGCGGTAGGCACATCCGGCAGCAGCGGCGAGCGCTTCGGCCCCGTCACTGCGATCGCGCGTACCTTGCCGGCGGCGATGTTCTGGGTCTGCTGGGCGATGGTGTCGAACATCATCGTGATGCGGCCGCCCAGCAGGTCCACCAGTGCCGGGGCCGACCCCTTGTACGGGATATGGCTGATCTGGATGCCGGCGGTGCTGCGGAACAGCTCGCCCGACAGGTGGTTGGAACTGCCGTTCCCGGCGGAGCCATAGGTGATGTCGCCAGGCTTGGCCTTGGCAAGCTTGATGACATCCGCCAAGCTGCGCGCGGGCACCTGCGGGTTGACCACCAGCACGTTCATTGTGGTGGCCATGAGGCTGACGGGCGCAAAGTCCTTGACGGGGTCGTAGCGCAGCTTGCTGTACAGGCTGGGGTTGATCGCCATCGTGCCGGTGGTCCCAAAGAACAGCGTGTGGCCATCTGCGGATGCCTTGGCGACGAATTCCGCGGCGATGCTGCCACCCGCGCCGCCCTTGTTGTCGACGACCACCTGCTGGCCGAGCCGGTCGCCCAGCTTCTGCGCCAGCACGCGTGCCATGGCGTCGGTCGGCCCGCCCGCGGGGAACGGCACGACGAGCGTCACAGGTTGCTTCGGATAAGCCGGCGCCTGGGCCAGCGCGAAGGGCGTCGCGAGCGCCAGGGCGGCTGCGACGGCGGACAGTGATCGGGGGAATCGCATGGGCTTGTCTCCTACGTTGTGATGGCGCCAGCTTAGGGTGCGGGCACGCTTGCGGAAAGATCAAGACACTCAATCCAGAATTGCATTAAAGTGAAGTCGTGAAACTCAAGCAGCTCCAATCCTTCGTTGGCGTGGCAGAGCATGGCTCATTGGCCCGTGCGGCGGCGGCGTCTGACCAGGCCGAATCGCTCATCAGCAGGCACGTGGGCGCACTGGAAACCGAGTGGGGCGACCGCCTCTTCGAGCGCACGGGCCGCGGCATGGTTCTGTCGGACTTTGGCCGGCGCATGCTGCCCGAGGTGCGCGCTGCGCTGGAGCAACTGGACCGCCTGGGCGGCGTGGTGCGCGAAGCGGCGGGCGTACCCACCGGCACCGTGCATGTCGGAGTGCTGCCGTCACTGGCCCGCCAGCTGCTGCCGCTGCTGTTTGCCGATTTGCGCGCGACCGCGCCGGCCGTCACCCTGCACGCGGCCGAAGGCTTCAGCGGCAACCTGGACGAGCAACTCGCCTCGGGCCGGCTGGACATGGCCGTGATCAACCGCTACGGGGCCGCCGCATTGCGTGGCGAAGAAGTGCTGGGCACGGCCGACACCTACGTGATTGGAAGGGCCGGCGATCCGCTGCTTGCCGAGAGATCGGTGCCGTTCAAGGCGCTGGCAGGCGTGCCACTCGTGTTGCCCTCGGCGCCGAACGGTTTGCGCACCACGCTGGACCAGCTTTCACGCAGGCACGGCGTGCAGCTGCACGTGGTGATGGAAGTGGACAGTGCCGGCAGCATGACGGACGTGGCCCTGAGCGGCCACGCCTTCACGCTGCTGCCGCTGATGGCCGTAAAGGGCGAACTGGCGCTAAAGACGCTGGATGCCGCCAGGGTTGTGAAGCCCGCCATTCACCGCACGATCGTCCTCGCGCTCACGACTCAGCGGCCGCTGTCGCGTGCTGCCCGCCACGTGGCGCGCGCATACGTAGCCTTGCGCCCAGGCTGGTCGGCTGAAGCTTCAGGCCGGCTCGGCTTGCGGGGCCGCGCACACCCAATCCGGCGCGCGAATCGCTCAGGGTTGGAGCTTTGACCTTTGGAAGGCGGTGGCGAGCCTTTCTTCCAGCTTTGCGACGACGGCAGCGGCGGTGACGTATTGATTGTCACGCCGCGCCTGCTGCGCGGATTGCAGGCCCCGGGCTAGAAAGTCGCTAGCCACGCAGAAGTCTCGGTGAGCCGAAAGACCGAGGCCGTTACGCCGCCGCAACCTCGGCCTCCATCTCCCCACCCAACGCCTCGAGCAAATCCGGAATCAACCCCGCCAACTCCCCCGTGATGATCGCGGCATCGGTATCAAACCCATCATCGTCCTTGCCGGGCTTGTCCACGCCATCCAGCACAACATCCAGCAGCTGGATCTT